>JAJFUT010000106.1 GCA_021372315.1 Methanobacteriota archaeon | reverse complement strand
CCGCGTCAGGACGATAGACGAGATGCTCGATCTGCTGATGGTGTTCTCGTCCCAGCCCCTGCCGAACGACAACAAGGTCGCGATCGTGACGAACGCTGGAGGGCTCGGCGTCATGGCCGCGGACGCGCTCGCCGATTACGGTCTGACGCTCGCGGACTTCTCGCCTGAAACGATCGAGGAGCTAAAGGCCAAGCTGCCTTCCACGGCCAACTTCTACAACCCCGTCGACGTCATAGGGGACGCCGATGCGGAAAGATACGAATCGGCGATCAGAACGATAGTCAAGGACGAGAACGTATCGAGCATCCTCGCACTGATGGCACCTACCGACCTCGTCGATGTCCCATCGGTGGCGACGACGATAGCGGCGTTCTCGGGAAAGGTCAACAAGCCAATAGTGACGTCCTTCGTCGGCGGGGAGAGCCTCAAGGGGGCGGTGTCCATCCTGAGGAACTCCGGGGTGCCGAACTACGAGACGCCGGACAGGGCAGCGTACTCCATCAGCGCGATGCTCAGGTACAGGGAATATGTCCAGTCGGTGCCGACAGAGATCGCAGAGACGTTCGATAGGGACATTCCACGGGCCAAGGCGGTCCTGGACGAGGTCAAGAAGCAGGGCAGGCTGCAGCTCAGCGAGGACGAAGGGAAGGAGATCCTCCGTGCGTACGGGGTGAGCGTGCCGGAGGAAGGGTTGGCGCGCAGCCCAGAGGAAGCCGTCGAACTGGCCAACAGGATCGGCTACCCAGTCGTCCTGAAGGTCGAATCGCCCGATATCGCTCACAAGACCGACGTAGGAGGCGTAGCGGTGGACGTGAAGGGTGAGGACGAGGTCAGGCAGGACTATCGTCTTATAATGTCCAGGGTGCGCAGCAAGGCCCCGACGGCGACGATCGCGGGCATATCGGTCCAGAAGATGTTCAAGGGAAGGGAGGTCATCGTCGGCATGGTCCAGGACGACCAGTTCGGACCGGTAGTGACGTTCGGCCTCGGCGGCATATTCGTCGAGATTTTGAAGGACGTCACCCAGATGATCGCCCCGCTATCGAGGCAGGACGCCGGGAAGATGATACGCTCAATAAGGGCGTATCCCATATTGACAGGCGCGAGAGGAAGAAGGCCCGCCGACATAAGGGCGCTGGAGGACATCATCCTCCGCATCGCCCAGATATCGTTGGATCTCCCCGAGATAGCCGAGTTCGAGGTGAACCCGGTCATGGTAGGGGACGAAGGCCAGGGCGCTGGCGCGGTAGACGCATTGGTCACCATCAGGAGGGAGAGCACATGAAGACCCTGTTCCTAGGTTCAGTAGTCGAGAGGTCCGGAAAGACGATGATCACGCTGGGTTTGGCGATGAACCACCCAGGGAAGGTGGGCTATTACAAGCCGTTCAGGGAACGGCTGATCAGCCAGGGCGACCGGGTCATCGATCAGGACGCCTATCTGATGAGGAAGGTGCTCAAGCTCAACCGTTCCGAGGAGGACCTGGCCCCTCTGTTCTACGACGTCTCGGACCCCGTCACGATGAACGACGTCCTAGGCGGTTTCGACAAGGTCAGGTGCAACTGCGACGCGATGTTCGTCGAAGGCACCCGGGAGGTCACGACAGGCTATCTCAACGACCTGTCGGGGATGGCGATCGCCCAGGCCCTCAAGGCCGACATGGTCCTCGTATCGACGGCGCAGCCGAGGGACCTGGACAAGATCGGCATGTTCAACCAGCTTCTGAAGAGCTACAACGTGACGTTCAAAGGCGTCATCCTGAACCAGGCTGAGGACGACTGGATGGAGAAGTTGCTGATCAAGAAGGGCATCAACGTCCTCGGCAGCATACCCCCGATCAAGCAGCTGAAGCACTTCACGGTAGGCGAGATCAAGGAGGTGCTCGACGCCGACATCGTCGTCGCCGAGGATAGGCTGAACAGGGAGGTGGAGAGGGTCATGGTCGGGGCGATGTCCCCGGAGACGGCGCTGTCCGTCATGAGAAGGTACGCCAAGAAGGCCGTCATCACCGGAGGCGACCGTTCGGACATACAGATGGCGGCGCTCTCGACCGACACCTCGTGCCTCGTCCTCACCGGAGGGTTCTACCCCGTCGGCACCGTCGTTTCGAAGGCATACGAATCAGGCGTCCCGATACTGGTCACGAGGAAGGACACGCTGGAGGCGGCCGAGAAGATCGAGCATCTCATCGCAAGGATCGATCCCGATCACGGCGACAGGCTGGAGCTCATCAAGGACGTGGTCAAGGAGCATGTCGACACCGACGCGCTGTTCAAGTGATGTCGCTCGGCAATCTTCATAAACCTTGTCGGGCAATCCCCTTGGCATGGTAAAGGAAGTTCATGCGGCACACATACTCGTGAAGTCGAAGGACAAGGCCGAGCAGCTCCTGGCGGAGATCAAGGCCGGTAAGAGCTTCGAAGAGACGGCGAAGAAGTTCTCCGACTGCCCCTCGAAGGCAAAGGGCGGGGACCTGGGCTGGTTCAAGGCGGGCATGATGGTCAAGGAGTTCGAGGTCGCGGCGTTCAAGGCGAACAAGGGCGACATCGTCGGGCCGGTCAAGACCCAGTTCGGCTACCATCTGATCAAGGTCATCGATCAGAAGTGAGCTGCGACGCCATCAAACCCTTTCCCATCTGTATATCGCGGTGCGCTCCCTCTCGGCCCTTAGCCTGGACGGGGCACCCTCATCCTTCTTGGAATACCTGAGCTCCTCGACAGGCTCGAGCCCCGACGACAGCGCCGTCTGCATGAGCTCCCGGCCCATGTTGACGTCCTCCTCTCCGACGACGGCGTCGTCCAGAACGTAGAACACGGTCCCGCCGGGACGAACGACACGGGCAACCTCCCGAAGCGCCTCTCGCTGGAGGTCCATGTACCTCTCGAGTTCGTCCTCCATGCCGCAGCGTCCGTCGATGCCGTCCTCCTCCCCGAAACGCGTCGGGAAGATATCGTCTCCCCTTTCCAGAAGATCGTGGTCCAGGCCGAGGAACCAGTGGTCCAGCAGATACTCGTCGGTGTAATCGAACCCGTCGAAGTACGGCGGGGAGGTGACGACCGAGTCGAAGCTGCCCTCGCCCAAGGTCGGCAGAACGTCCAGGGCAGAGCCGCATACCATGTCCTGCTCGCTCATCTCGGTCATCGCCCCGCGCTCCTGAGAGTCCAGAAGCTGCAGCGTCATCTTGAACATCCTCATCCCGAAGGCGTTCTCCAAGCAATCGTACTTAGGCCGCTTATCGGACCTCGTCTTCCACCTTCCGCCCCTGGCGGTCCTGAGCAAGGGCTCGAAGCTCTTGACCTGGTCCCTGATCGCCAGAAGTCCAGCGGCCTGGAAGAAGGACCTTTCCGGGAAAGGCCCGATCCTCCCGGTGAAGTCCCTGAGGGCGATGGCCTGCGCCATATCCCCGGGGCTCAGCATGTTAGCGACCCTATAGGGCACGGGGCACGCGACGCCGCAGTGCCACCCTCCGTTGCACTTAAGGGCTTCCACGGTCCCGGCCAGTTCGGCAATGTCGACCTCCTTCCAGGACCTCATCCAGTCGAACCTGAGGGCGCCCATCGGCATCAGCTCGATCCCGAGGCCTTCCCAGCCCGCCTCCGACGCGGCGACCAGCGTCGTGCCGGTCCCGGCGAAGGGGTCCAGAACCTTGTGCCCCTCGCACCGCGAGAGCAGCTCCTTGGCCAGCCTGACGCTGTAACCCTCGGCGATCCTGGCCCATCTTACATGGGGCTCTGGCTCCGGCGAAAGGCTTACGGCCATCCTGAGCAGGCGCTGGTCCACCATGACGTCGAACCTCTTCGTTCGATCGGTGGCCATGTCAGCCGCCCCTCCCTATCATGCTGCAGCCGTCCCCCGTCTCGCTCACGAGGACCAGATCGTCCACCGAGTCCTTGATGTCATCGATGTGCGTGATGACCATGATCTGCGAGAACTGCCTCTGGAGCGTCGATAGCAGGTTCAGGACGTTCCTCTTCCTGACGTTGTCCTGCGAGCCGAATATCTCGTCGAGGACGAGCATGTCGACATGCCTTCCCGAACGCTCGGCTATCATCCCCGATATCGCAAGACGGAGCGAGAGGTTCGCCAGGTCCGATTCGCCGCCGGAGAACCTGCTCAGAGGGTATCTCTCCCCTCCGTCGAAGATGTGCACCTCGTAATCGTCGTCGAGCTCCATACCGCCAAACCTTCCT
The DNA here is from genome assembly GCA_021372315.1 of Methanobacteriota archaeon. GTDB lineage: Archaea > Thermoplasmatota > Thermoplasmata > Methanomassiliicoccales > UBA472 > MVRC01. Next base: position 24,442 of record JAJFUT010000106.1, on the reverse strand, counting down.
TCGGTCAGCTCGGCGAACAGCTCGGAGGACGCCCTCGACAGGGTCGGCACGACCCTGGACATGACGTTCGAGCGGAACTCCTTCATCACCCCGAGGAGCACGTTGAGCTCCATCTGTTCGCGTCTCAGCTGCTCCGCCCGCCTCGTCTCGGACTCGAGCTCGGACATCCTTGCCAGGGCCGAGGACATGCTCCCGTCGATGCCAGAGATCTCCCCCTCCATCGCCGAGGCCTTCCTCTGCTGCTCGTCCCTGTCGTCCCTCGCCTTGGAGTAGGCCTTCCTGCCTTCGCTCAGCTCCTCCGGTCCGAACGCGAGGGCCTCGATCTCCTGGACGATGGCGGCGAGGGAGATGTTCGATGAGATCAGCCTCCCGTCGATGTCCTTCGCCTCCGCTTCCAGCGGGACGCGCCTCTGGAGGTCGGTCCTGAGCCTGATCGCCTGGTCCACCTTCGGCCTCAGCTCGGACAAGCGTCTCCGGACCTCGTCATGCCTGGCGGCATCGTACTCAACGGTCCCGAGAAGCGCTATTTGCTCGGCCGCCCTTGCGATGTCGGTCTCGGCCGAGGTCATCTCCGCCCTTACCATCGAGATCTTCTTCTGAAGCTCTCCGCGGCGTTCCTTCGCCTTCACCGCCTCCCGCCTCTTCTCCTCGATCAGACCTCTCCTTTCGGAGGCCTTCCTTCCGGCCTCTTCAGCCTTCGCCTTCCTCTCCTTGAGGGCGTCGACCGAACGGACGAGCTCCTCGATCTCCTTGGCGACCTTTCCGAGAAGGAACGAATATTGGTGCTCGAGCTTCCTCTCGCAGGTGGGGCAGGCGGACTCGGGGCCAAGCGTGCGGATGTCCTCCGCCTTCGCCTCCTTCTCCTTCATCTCCCTCCTGAGGCGCATCATCTCGCCTGTGCACCAGTTGGACTCCTCCCTGTGCCCCGATTCGGCCGTGCGGTACGTGTCGATGACGTCGTCATACGTAACTATCGCCTGGTCCGGGTCGCCCAGCGCCAGTATGTCCTTCTCGGCCTGTTCGACCTCCACGTTGAGCGATGGCAATCTCTCTTTCTTGAGAGCGACCATCTGGTTCAGCGACATGAGCTGCGAGTGCTTCGCCTTCATGTCGTCCAGATGTTCCTTGCGTCCTTCCAGGGCGATGAGCTCTGCCTCGGCATCTCCCAGCGATGCGAGCATCCTGGCCTTCTCATCCAGTGAGGCAAGCTCGGAGGTGATCCTCTGCCTCCTCGACATCATGTTCCTGATGTCCGAACCGAGGGAGACCTTACCGCCTTCAAGCTCCCTGTGGCGCGAGGCCCTGGTCTCGGACCTCTCCATCGCTTCCCTTGCCTTTGCGACGACCGCATCTAGCGCGGCGAGCTTCTCCGCCGATCGGGCCATCTCTTCCAATATCTCCCCACGTCTCGACGTGAGGGAATCGCACTCCGCTCTGAGCGCGGCGACCCTCTCCTCCCCGTCCTCATCGATCAGCAACGAATTGAGGACCTCCAGCGTAGACCTCAGTGCGTTAGAGTCCTTCGAAATGCTATCGACGACCTCGTCCAGGACGTCCACCCCCAGCATCCTCAGGACGAGCCTCTTCCTTTCGGCCGGCCTCAGGGCGCTGAGCGAGTTCAGCTCCTTCTGTCTCGCGAACACCGATGTGAAGAACGCCTTGTGGTCCATCCCCAAGCGCTTGACCATCGCCTCCGTGACGGCCTTGTCGCCCTTGGCCAGCATCCTTTCGTTGACGTGCAGCGTGGCGTCGCTGATTGAGTTCTTCCCCTTGATCGTGCGGACGAGCTTGTAGACGTCCCCTTCAAGATCGAAATCGATAGCGACCTGGCACTCCTCGTTCGGGAGGGCACCGCTCCGCTTCACGCCCTCCTTCCCGTTCCTAAGGATGCTGGATTCGTTCCCGTATATCGCCCATGCAATGGCCTCCACCAAGGATGATTTGCCTGTTCCGTTCTGGCCTAGTATGCCGATGACCCCGTCCCCGAGCTCGATGGAGGCGTCCTTGAACCTTCGGTAATTGACGAGGCGGACAGACCTTATTCTGATCCTTCCAACCCCCTTTTCATGTATTCCAGACCCTTTGCCTTGATCGCATCCTTGGACGCACCCTCTATCGGGAATCTCTCCAGGAAAGTAGCGAACTCGCGGTCCAGGTCAGTGAACGAAAGGTCGTTCGACTGCACCGAGACCTCCTCCGCTGAGACGTCGAAGCGCGGTTCGAAATGGACGGCCTTCGACGCCTCCTGCCTGATCCGGTTGAAGTCCAGCGATCTGTACGATGCACCGGTGATGTTCCTCACGTTGAGGCGGACTATGGCCCCGTCAAGGTCATGCGACCCGAGGCTTGCGCGTATATCGGACATCAGCTCCGAAGGGTCCTTTCCCTTGGCGTCGATGAACGGTAGGTCGAACATCGGCCTCGTTCTCACCTCGCGCACGCGCGCATCCATCTTGTTCGAATCAAGGTCGATATAGCCCTTCCTCTGCCCCGCCTCGGCGAACGACATCCTCTCAACCGAACCGGAATAGCGGGCGTTCGGCCGGACCTCCTTGCATTCGTGATAATGCCCCAGGGCGATGTAGTCGTACTCCCCCCTGAGGTAAGAATCGGGTATGATCTGCTCATTGTGCTCCACGCCGCCCTTGACCTCTACCCCAGTGACGCCGGTGTGGACCATGAGCACGTTCTTACTATCCGCATCCAGCTCGATCTTGTCGAGCTCCTCCATCATCGTCTCCCTCTCCGAGTGGGGGACCGCGTGAACGGCGACGTCCTCGACGTCGATCCTCTCATACCTGCCCTGGTACACCGGACGCACGCCCTTCAGATGCTCGAAGATCTTGAAGACGCTCCCGGTCTCTCTCAACTTGGGCGTCGAATGGTTGCCGGCGATGACTATGACCTTGGCGCCGGAGTCCGTCAGTCTGACGAACTGCTCCATAGCGAAAGATATCGCCCTGTTCGACGGTCTGACGCTGTCGAAGAGGTCACCGGAGTGCAGCACGAGCTCGACATTTCCGTCGATCATCATGTCGACGCAACGCTGGAACGCATTGTACATATCGACCTCGCGCTGGTTCAAGCCGGAGCCCTCATCGACCCTGCGGTAGGCCGAGAAACCAAGGTGCGTATCTGAGATATGTGCTATCCTCATGCTGTTCCTTCCAGGTCAAGAACCCTAGCGGGATAATAAACCATTTCCGGGACCTTCTCGAAAGTGCTCTTACTTTTTGAGGTCGGCATTAACGAGGCTCTCTGTCAATACGGAGCATGTCTTCTTGTATGTCGACTTGTTCGCATCCCATATCAGCCATACGACGACTACGCTCACGATCGCACCTGCTATCGGTACGACCGGTATGTCCTCATACCCAGAAGCGAACGGCAGCACCGCGAGGAACACGATGACGCCGATGAACGCCGTCGCCATGTTAACGAATATCTTCAGGATCAGACGGCCGCTGTCCCAGTGGTACATGCCCCCTTCCAGTATTCCCTGAACTGCCTCATATCCGATCCGCCTCACCCTGAGCAGCATATCGATGACCGGCGGGATTATCAGTACTATTGAAACGACCGATGCGAAGATCGAGAGCGGTACGCCGAGCCAATTCGCGACCGGTTCGAGTGGTACCGATATGTCGAATAAGGTCAATACGACCAGCTGGACGGTGAACAATATCGTTAGATCGATCGCCATCCAGATAAGGTTCAACGTGATCCTGCGCCTCCGGTCGGCCCTCCTTGTGAGACACCTGTCGAGCTCGAACCTCATTCCCTCTATGCGCTTGATCGAAAGGAGCAACCTCGAAGGCATCCTCCTAACGATGCCATCGATCATCTTGTCCGATCTATTGAAGAGCAGCGGCATGGCGACCATGGTGACCATCGCCGCGCCTATGACGACGGAATAGAACGAATCGGAGACGACCCCAGTGTCGACCCCGACCTTGGCGATGACGAAAGAGAACTCACCCATCGCCACCATCCCAAGCCCTGTGGTCAATGATGTCCTGGCGTCCTTGGCGGCGACCGTGCAGGCTATGCTTACTGCAACTGTCTTGCCGACGATGAAGAGCAGGGAGATCATCAGAACCAGCGGAAGGTTGTTCAGGACGAGCATCGGGTCTATGAGAAGTCCTATCGAGACGAAGAATATGGCAAGGAACATCTCCTTGATCGAGCACACCTTCCTGGAGATCCTTTCGCACTGGTCCGATTCGGAGATGATCACGCCGATGATGAACGCCCCGATGGCGACAGAAAGTCCGATCAGGTAGGCGACCATCGCCATGCTGAAGCAGAGGCCTAGGGACACTAGGAGAAGGACCTCGTCATCGTAATTGTGGCCTATCCTGTTGATGACCCTGGGAAGGACGGCCACTCCGAGCAGCAACGAGAGGACCATAAATGCCAGGATCGCGATGATCTGTAGGAAGAGCGATTCGAGACCGGCCGTCTGCCCTGCGGCGAGGGGCGAGATCATTGTCAATATTATGACCGCGGCAAGATCCTCTATTATGAGTATGCCTATGATCGAATCAGCATAAGGCTTGCCCATCCTGCCCGTCTCGCTGAGCGTCCGGAAGACGATCGCCGTGGAGCTGATCGCGAGCACCGCCCCCAGGAAGATCGACTGGGTCTGGTCCCATCCGATCACCAGCCCGGCCTCGTAACCGACGATCATCATGATGGCGACCTCGATCGAGCCGGCCAGGATCGCAAACCCGCCTATCTCCTTCAGTCGCTTGAGGTTGAAGTCCAGGCCTATGGAGAACATCAGAAGTATGATTCCGAGGTCCGCCAGGAAATTGACCGTCTCGGTCTCGACCTCCCATAGCGAAGAGAAGAGGTCCGATCCGAGCAGCATGCCTGCGAACAGATAGCCGATGATGACCGGCGCGCGCATCCTCGAGAACAATATGGCCGATATGCCGGCGGCGATCATTATCGCCGCGACTTCGAACAGTATGATTGAGTTGTCCATTGGCAGGTCAGAAGAATTGAGGGTCTAGGCCCTTACTTATCGGTTTCGCAACCGATGCGTTCTCCTTTCCCAGTCTTTCGAGGTATGCCTCGTAGAGCTCGACCTTGGCAGGCACCGCGAACGGCGTGAAGGGAGACGCGATGAGCACCTCTCCCGGCATGAGCATCTGGATCTCGTTGTCCAGCATCGAAACGTCCTGCTTGGCGGAGTTGCGCAGGATGTCCCTGTCGTTCTTGTCCGCGAGCCCCATTATGAACAAGGTGTTGAACTGGCTGATTATCTCTTCATTTATGAGCTTCGGCTGCTGCGAGACGGCGCAGAGCCCGACCTTGAACTTGCGGCCCTCCCTTGCCATCTGGGCGAATATCGTGCCCTTTGATTGGGACAGGACCCTCTGCGCCTCCTCCAGCGCCACGAGCGTAGGCGGGGTCCTGTCGAACTTCGCCTTATCCGAGTATAATGCCTTATGGTCCTCGAAGATAGCCCTTGCCAGGACGGTCGAGATGAGCAGCTCCTCGGTCTCGAACATATTGCTCGTGTCGACGAGAACCACCTTCCCGGAGTGAAGCGCGTCGATGATGTTCTTCGTGATCGATAATTTCGGGTCGGTGGAGATCAGGTCGAAGCGGAATATGCTCTCGAGCCTCCTCTTTATGACGTTGACCGTCCCTTCGAGGAACTTGCCGCCCATGTCGCTGACGACAGTCTTGACCTCCTTCTTCAGAAGGTCCAGGAGCCAGTTCTGGCCGTACTTGTACTGCGCGAACTGGAGGCATTCGAGCTGCACACCCGAGAACTCGTACAGGTTAGCGAGGTCTGGAATATCTATCTCCGTCGAAGAGACGTGGATCGAATTGTACGGTCCCTCGAGGCGTCTGGAGCTATAGACCTCCAAGCCTTCCTTCGCATAGGGGGAATGCTTAAGGCCCTTCTTCGCCAGCTCTCCGCCGTCGTAGTACTCCCCGTGAGGGTCTAGGATCAGGAAACCGTACTTGCGCGTCCTCATGCAGGAGAGCGCCAGCGTCTTCATGAGATTGCTTTTGCCCATGCCGGTTGTGGCGAAGACACCGATGTGGTAAGGGATCGCCCCGCCCGAGATGCCCACAGGAAAGTCCAGGACCCTGTCCCCGGACCGCAGATGGCCCACCTGGATATCTCCCATCAAAGGCCTTAGGAAACCATAGTCGTCCTGGTCCGCCCTTCTCACCTTCGAGAAGTGCTCCGGAATCGATTTGGCCTTCTTGAACTCGGCCCCATCGATATAGCCGAGCGGGAACGAATGAACAAGTTTGAAGATCCTGGATTCATGCCTTCGTACGTCATAATCGGAACCGTCAGCATCGGAGGAGATTGCCTTCCCTGCCTCGACCTCCATCCAGTTGTCGTCGTCGGACTCAGTTCCGAACTCCACGTCCTGCGTGCGGATCAGGAACCTCCTTCCGGTCTGGCCATCCTCCACGACTAGCATCTCGCCCACCTGGAGCGACCTGTCGAAGGCGGTCCTGAAAACAATCCTCATGACCGTCCTGCCGCAAATGCGGCCCACAAAGTCCTCGACCATCCCGTTCACTCACCCCAGAATGCGCTCTATGGCATATCATTTTTCGTCGGATGACCGAAAGTAAGGCCTGTTCCCATCCGGGACGCCCCCTCATAGAAATGTATTTGTATTATTTTGGTGAATATGGTGACAACGGTGATAAAGATAACAAATATGAACATGAACTACGGAAAGGGAAATCACATGCTTACGAACATGACGATTAGTATAATGAAGGACATGATGGCCAACGCTTTCTGGTCACAGTCCAGATCGAACGGGAAAGAACAGTTGCCCTCGAAGGTCGAGGATTCCTGCAGAAAGGAGCAACACACGACCCAGGCTATCTTGGTCGATAGGCAGATGGGATGGAACAGATGATACAGAAAGAACTACATATCACCGCTATCAACAAAAGCAAAATAATCATCTAGTTCATATGGGAGGTATCCGCGATAGCTTTCGCAGATCGGCCCAGGGGTTCACAGGATGACGGATGTTACAATAAGAGGGATCGAGGACGAGGTATATTCCAGGTTCGCCGCCGAGGCGAAGAAGGGCGGCAAGGCGATCGGGGAGCTAACGACAGAGGTGATGAGAGCCTATCTGGACAAGGACCTGCCCGTCACCTACCTGATACAGAACATCGACAAGCTCACCGTCTCGAAGGTCGACCTCGAGTCGATGGACGGTCCTATCCATTTCATGAACATAGATGTCCTCGAATTCATGGAAGACGTCGATTGGACCGTGTTCAAGGCGCATGTCGAACGTATCGAGAACGTCGATAAGATCATCGTCCCAAAGACCCTATCGAAGTTCCAGATACTGTCAAAGTCTCGAAATGTCGATAAGGTCGCCACAAAGGGCTAAGCTCTCGTTCCATGGCCGGCCATCGGTCTTTCCCGCCTTGACGTCGGTCCAGCATCGACAAGACTAATATGCAATGGGAGCGATTAACTGAACCATGCGAAGCGAGCCTCGGAGCATCCCTCCCGGTATTGACAGGCCCTCCTCACTCCTGGTGGGTGTCGGCGGGGCAGGGTGCAATGCCGTGGCGGTCTCCGAGATGAACCATTTCGGGATAATATCCGACAGGGACCGCGAACATCACGACATGGACATCGTCCGGATCACGCCGGGGGAGCTGGAGATGTTCCGCACGACCGCCCCTCATTTCTTGACGAAGGACCTTCCCGTGGTGAGGAACATCATCCAACGCATCGATGACAAGGACATCGTCTTCATCTTCACTGGATTGGGTGGAGAGACCGGCAGCCACACGGCGCCCGTGCTCGCCAACATCTCCAAGAGGCGGGCGAAGCTCGTCGTCTCGATCGTATGCACACCGTTCTCCGTGGAGGGTGTTGACAGGCACAAACATGCCGCCGAAGGATTGATCAAGCTCTCCCTCACGTCCGACCTGTGCGTCGTTCTGGACAACGACGGACTTGCGAAAGCGGCCCCGCAGATGCAGTTCAGGAAGGCCTTCCGGGTCATGGACCAGGTGATGAACTTCGTGCCTAACGAGATGCATCAGACGCTCACGAAGGAATCGTTGAAGGAGATCAGGGAACATTTCCGAGAATGCAGCCAATGTCGCCTCGGCGTCGGGATAGGCAGGGGGGTGTACGCGGATCGGATGGCATTGCAGGAGGCGTTCGAATCCCCCTGGTTCGACCCTAAGCTCGACAAGATGCTGTCATGCCTCGCCCTATTCTCCGTAGGCGATGGGCAGGGATATCTTGTCGAGCCGATGCTGAAGGACCTGTCGAACCGGGTCCCAACGGCAACGTGGCTTTACGCTGTGCGGAGCGACCCGGCCTTGGAGGACCGTGTCCAGGTGACGCTCATCGTGGGGATGAAGTGATCACTCCTCGTCGGAGATCTCCTTGGGGGCTCCTGCAAGCATCACCAAGGCCATCGCTTCCATGAAGTGAAGCTTGCCCGGGATCACGAGCGTGTGGAGCGGCGCTCCCATGTCCATATCGAGCATCTGCTTGGGATATCCGGCGGCGACCTTCTCGTCGCTCCCTCCGACCCTTGCGGCGGAGCATATTATCGTGTCGTCCCTGATCAGACCGCATCCCGCCCTCGCCTCAGCGTCGAGAAGCCACTGGACAGCCTGCTGCGAGGTCATGTACCTGCCCTCCTCCTCCCTTATGTCTAGCAGGACGAGCGTGTGCAGCCCTCTCTCCTTGTTCTCCAGTATCCTCTCATAGGGACTGAGCGGCACGTACCCTGGTTCGGGGAACGGCAGAGTGACGGTCCGCCCGAACTTATAGGGCTGAAGCCCTAGGACCGAGGATGCGGCTGAGAATATGGACGTTCCGTGCACGAGCCTGGTCGGGACTTGGTCCTCCTCGGCCCTGAGCCGGATGTCGACGTGGGTGGTCGCGGCCATCGTGTCTCCCGCGGTCACGAACGCAACCTTCTTCTCCTTCGCGGCGAGGATCATCTCCTCCCCTTCCTCCACATCGGCCCTCTTCAGGCGGACGATCTTCTTCCCAATGAGCGATTCCAGATCCTCTACGCTGGAGTTGACCAGTTTCGACGTGTAGAACTCGCCATATATGACATCACACGACCTCAGTTCGGTAAGAGCCCGAAGGCTCATGTCCTGGACCGAGCCAAGCCCTAAACCAACAAATATCAATTCTCCCATGGACAACACCGTGCGTTCCCTTTGCGTGAAGGTCCCGAAGGGGGATGGAGAGTTCATTCGTAAAAAGCTTATTGAGAGCGGAGTCCTCGACACCGGTCTCAAGATATCAAGGACCGAAGGTTCCGTCCTCATTCCGGTCATACGAGAGCCAGATGATATCTTCGGGTACGAATTGTCCGAGGACGAGTTCGAGGAGAGGAAGCTCACCGAGAGCGACTACAAGCTCATGGCGGACATCCCCGAGGGATTGCGCGACCTCCTGCCGACATCTTTCGACATAATCGGGGACATCGGCATCGTGAAGCTGCCCGACGATCTCCTTCCATTCTCGACCAAGATAGGGGAGGCCATGAGGAAGGCGTTCCCAAGGCTCCGAGTGGTCGCGCTCGACCGGGGCGTCAAGGGAGAGTTCCGGGTCAGGGACCTCGAACCCATCGCAGGGGGCCGGTCCATGGAGACGGTGCATCAGGAGTACGGCCTTAGGCTGACGGTCGACCCGAGCAAGATGTACTTCAACCCCCGCCTTGCGAACGAGAGGAAGAGGATATCATCTCTCGTCTCGCCCGGCGAGGTGGTCGTGGACATGTTCACGGGGGCGGGCCCGTTCGCCATCATGATCTCGAAGAATGCGCGACCTGCCGCCGTCTTCGCCATCGACATAAACCACGACGCCGTGGAATGCCTAAGGAGGAACATCGTTGCGAACAAGGTGACGAACGTAGTTCCGATCGAGGGCGACTCCAGGCAGATGATATTTGAGATCCCTTGCGCGGACAGGATCATCATGAACCTGCCCCACTCGGCGCGGGAGTTCTTCGCGGACGCCCTCACGAGGCTCAATTTCGGCGGGACGATACATCTCTATCACATCTGCGACAAGAACGATATTGGCGAAGTGCTCGAGCAGCTCCTCTTCGAATCGAGGGGGATGGGCGTTAGCGTCGAGATCTTGAGGCGCGAGGAGCTCAAGACGTACTCGCCGACGTCCAGCGTGTTCTCGATCGACCTAAGGCTTCTTGGATGGGCCTAAGGTGATCCCGCTCTGGTTCTGGTAGTTGCCGCTTCTTTTCTCGTAGGTCATCGAGACCTTGGAATGCATCCTCTCGAAGACGATCTGCACGAACCTCGATCCGATCGGGACCTCGACCGGGACCGAGGACGCGTTGAAGACCGTGAACGTGAGCGTGCCGTGGAATCCCGCATCGACCTTCCCGAGACCGACCAGGAACCCCTTCCTTATCCAGCTCGTCCTGGCCCACAGCTGCGCAGCCATGTCGTCCGGGAGCTCGACCCTTTCCATCGTGCTCACGTAGAACATCGACATCGGCGGGACCGCCACGACGCCTTCCTTCAACGTCTGGTCCGAACCCGCGAGCCTGACCTCCGACACCCTCACGTCGTATCCGTTCGGCGTCAGGCCTTCAGGGGAGTAGGGGTCGATCTTCAGAATACCTCCCTTAAGGCTTTCCAGTATCTCGTGGTCAGGGATGATGCACATGGCCAAAGGAATGTCGGCAGGGGATATTATCATTGCCCTCTCCTATTCGATCCATTCGCGAACGATAATCCATTGAAAAGCATTATTTACCGCAGAAGGGAACAAAGGAGCATATGCCGGACCCGCGGACAGCCCACGAGGGCAACATATCCTTGGACCGTATGGACGTCCATGAACACGCAGCCCTATTCTTCCAGACCCAAGAGGAGAGGGACCGTTGCCTCTGCAGGATGGTGTGTCTCGCATGCCAGAGGGACGAGGCATGCATCTTCGTCATGAGAAGGGAGGATGACGAGTCCGTCCGGAACGTCCTGTCCATGGCTGGCCTGAAGAGAGACTGTCTTTCGAAGGATGGCCGAATATCGCTCGTGGACCCCCGGGAGGAACTGACAGGCCAGGAGGGGTCGGCGTCGCTGTTGCTCGATTTCATCGGCGGCCTGATCGATCAGTCGCTCGATAAAGGATACACCGCAGTGCGCCTGTTCAACGACATGGACCTGCTCGGCGAACTGCTGGCAGAACCGGACCTCATGATGTACGAATCTCTTTCGAGCGAACTGTTCGACGAAAAGAACGCCATCGGTCTCTGCCTTGTGAACGCAACGACAGGAGGTCCCAGCGCGATGAGATCGATCGTGACACATCCTACCCTGATCATAAGGGGGTTCGCCTGCAGCAACCACTTCTTCATGCCGCCGGACGAGCTCTCGAGGCTGTTCGGGAGCTTGCCCAGCATCCATTTCATACTGGACAAACTTCTGGAGATCCAGATGTCCGCCCGCGGTTCCGACTCGTCCGAAGAGGACCTTAAGAAGCTGAACTCCATGCTTCAAAAGGAGATAGAGAAAAGGCAGATGGTCGAATGGGCCCTGCTGCGCTCCGAGAACGATTACCGTGCGGCAATGAACGCGTTCCCCGACGTCGTCCTCGTGACGGACAATGCCAATCGCATAATAATCGTCAATGACGCCTTCCTCAGCGCAATGGATGTCATAGGATATGATGGAAGGGTCATCGGAGAGAACCTCCAGGCGATCCTGCCGTTCCTATCGAAGGACCTGAAAGGAGAGCTCGAGGAGATCATAATGACCCGTTCTTCCATGATAGGAAGGCAGAACCTGACCATCGGTGAAGCGGAGAGGGCCTACGAGATAAGGAGATATCCGATCAAGGACGGCGAGGAGGTCGGGCGCGTGATGACGATCGTGAGGAACATCAGCGGTCCTCTGAGCGGGCAGGGCGCACCCTCCGCAGGAGGTCAAAAGGCCGGACGGGGAGTTCGCCTTCCTCAGGGCAAAGGGCAGGTCAAGGCGTGATGGATGTAATCCCGCGAAAGTGAGGTTTTTTCAAGATATTTCACACTTACAAACAGCCATCAGGATCGCATCTGGCTCCGTAGGTAGGGACCGGTGGATGCATCATCCCGCCACGTGCACTTTCCTTGAATAAATGATATATATCAATTATGTGTTCGGTGTCAGTTGGATGATACATCCAATACGTATCGTCCGAAAACTGTTCAAATAGATGCCATGGGGGAAAGAGATGGAAAAGAAGGGAATGATGCTGGCCGCAATTGTGGTCGTTGCGATCGTAATAGGAGCGGGTCTTTGGGTGGTCCTATCATCCAACGACGATGATGGATCTGTGACATTGATCGATGCTAAGGGGAGGGAGGTCACCATCGAGGACAAGCCGATGACGATAATATCGGTCTCCCCGGCCTTGACCGAGATGGTCTACGCTCTCGGTTCAGGCGATAAGATCATCGGCGTCACCGAGTACTGCGACTACCCATCGGCCGTCGCGGACGGGCTTGAAGATGGGACCATCGTGACGATAGGTGGTTATTATTACGCCCTCGACGAGGAGCTGATCATCTCCCTCGATCCCGATGTGGTGTTCCTTGAGGCCAGCGTCTCGGACCAGGTGAGCCTGGCCTTGAAACTTGAGCAGGCGGGCATCAACGCCGTGATCATGTACGAGGCGATCAATTCGACCATGGTCAACGACAACATAGAGCTGATGGGAAAGGCCCTTCACGAGGAATATAAGGCATCGGCCTTGGTGAACTCGCTCGGCATCAAGTTCGATGCGATCGCGGCCAAGGTGGCCGACAGCGATGAGAAACCGAGCGTCATGCTCGTCATATGGTGGGACACGACGTCCATCTGGGTCGCTGGTGACGGTTCGTTCGCGGACGAGATCATCGAACGCGCCGGTGCTGTGAACGCGTTCGACGACAAGGTGTCATGGGCATCGGTCGGTACCGAGGACGTCGTAGATGCGGACCCGGACATAATCATACTCGCAGCGATGTCCATGGGCGATGTTGGCCAAGCGCTCGGCGAGATCGAGGACAACCCGGTCTACGCCGACATCGACGCAACCGTGTACACAATATTGGGACAGGCTGATAACGCCTTCCTCCGTCAGAGCGTCCGCATCGTCGAGGCGACGTACATCTGCGCGATGATGGCGCACCCCGAAGAGTTCGATGGGACGCTGCCGATGGACCTCGGAGACAACTACACCGAGTATCTTCCGTCCGAGTGGGCGTCATAAAAGGGAAGTAGCCACACATGGAGTCGCTGGTCAACAGGACGAAGTTCAGACTGCTGCTGATACTCGTGTTCGGCACACTGTCACTGATAGGTCTGTTCATCTACTCGTTGACGGTCGGCTCCTACAACATCGGATGGTACGATGCGATATCCGCATTCTTCTCCGCCGTTTCGAACGGAGGGGAGACGACCACCACCGAGGAAAGGATCGTCTACCTTGTCAGGTTCCCAAGGTTCCTCGCGGCGGTCGGGGTCGGGATCGGTCTGGCCATCGCCGGCGTCATCATGCAGGCGGTCGTCAGGAACCCGCTGGTCGACCCGTACATCACCGGCGTCTCGTCGGGAGCGTCGTTCGGCGCCGTATCGTTCATGATGCTCGGCTTCATGAGCGGGACGATGGCCGTGTACGCCCTGCCGATATCCGCCTTCATCGGGGCGGTGGCCGCCTTCTTCATCACGATCGGCGTCTCGGAGGCCTCGGGAGGCCGGCCGATAACATTCGTGCTCAGCGGCGTGATCGTCGGCTTTGCCTTCTCCTCTCTGACGAACATATTGGTCGTCGAGAACCCAGATCAGCTCAAAGGCGTCCTGTTCTGGATGTTCGGCAGCCTGACGGCCCCGGACCTGACGCAATGCGCGATATTGCTGTTCGTCGTTGCCATCATCGGGGCCATCGTCCTGCTCTACGCAAGGGAGCTGAACGTCATCCTGCTCGGAGAGGAGCAGGGGAGCCAGCTCGGCGTGAACGTCAGAAAGGTGAAGCTCTTGATGATGGTCCTGTCGTCAATCGTCACGGCCGTTTGCGTCGCCTTCACCGGGGTCATCGCCTTCCTGGGGCTCATCGTCCCGCACATGGCGAGGATGCTGGTCGGCGGGGACCACCGGCTGCTCCTTCCAGCTTCGATAATCATCGGGGCGAACTTCCTCCTGGCCACGGACATCCTATGCAGGTTCATCGGCGACCTTCCGATCGGCGCCATCGTCTCGCTGATCGGCGCGCCGTTCTTCGGTTATCTGCTCATCCGCAGGGGGAAGGAATATTCCAACTGAGCCTCCGATCGTCAAGGTCGACAATATCGGGTTCAGCTACGCTGGCAAGGAGACGCTCCACGACATCGCTTTCGAGGCGTACCCCGGCGAGTTCATCGGTCTCATCGGCCCGAACGGTTCCGGCAAGACCACCCTGATGCGCTGCATCAACGGTCTCCTGCGGCCTCAGAGGGGCACGATCACGATAGACGGAAAGAACATCGAGAAGATGAAGATCAAGGACGTGGCCAAGATCTGCGCCAACGTCCCCGCCGACTGTAACGAGGACTTCAACCTTACCGTGCAGGAGCTCATTTTCCTCGGGCGATATCCGCACGTGGACGGCATGTGGTGGGAGAGCAAGAGGGACGAGGGCATCGTCCTGGAGGCGATCAAGCAGTTCAAGCTCGAGCACCTCGTCGACCGCAGGCTCAACGAGCTGAGCAGCGGGGAGAAGGAAAGGGCGCTCCTGGCCAAGGCCATCGTCCAGAAGCCGAAGGTGCTCCTCGCGGACGAACCGTCCGCGCACCTGGACCTGCGTTACAAGCTGGAGGTGATGGAGAACCTCAAGGAGATGGCGAGTCAGGGGGTCACGGTCATCACAGCGTCCCACGACATGAACCTCACCTCGAAGTTCTGTGACAGGGTCGTCATGCTGAGCGAGGGGAGGATCATAGCGGCAGGCAAGCCCTCCGAGGTGATCACCGAGGAGCGGATCAGGGAGATCTACAACGTGGAGGTCTCGATATTCAAGGACGGCGACGAGATCTTCGCCATACCCAGGAGATCCATCAGGTGAACATATGGACCCGAGAAGACTTGCAAGGAAGGCGGTTCTGGGGCTTGAGCGCCCCGTGCACGGGGGGTTGGGCTGGAAGTATGAGGGCATAGAGGACTTCAGTTCCAATCTCAATCCGTATGGTCCGCCGGAGGAGATGTCCGGGTTCATATCAGAGGCGGCGAGCAAGCTCGCGCACTACCCCGACGACAGCTCGGAGGAGTTCCGTTCGGCCATCTGCGAACATCATGACGTGGACATGGCCAATGTCATCGCCGGCGCAGGGAGCGCCGAGCTGATAAGGCTGTTCCCGGAGACGTTCCTCGAGGCGGGGGACATGGTCCTGATGCCCCGGCCGACCTTCTCGGAGTACGCTTTCGGATGCAGGCTTCAGGGGGCCACTGTCGTCGAGATGCCTCTCGAGGAGGAGAACGACCTCAGGCTCGACATAGGCAAGGTCATCGAGAACATCGGCGGATGCAAGGCGGTCTACCTCTGCAATCCAAACAACCCGACCGGAAACATCGTTCCGAGGAAGGAGGTGCTGGAGCTTGTGCGGGAATGCGAACGCGCCAGCGTCCTCATGTTCCTCGACGAGACGCTGCTCGAGCTCGTGAAAGGCTCGAAGGACATCTCCTGCGTGAAGGAGGTCGATTCATTTTCCAACCTGTTCGTGATCAGGTCCCTCACGAAATGCTTCGCCATGCCCGGCATGCGCATCGGCTACGGTGTCGGAGGCAGGGACATCGTCAAGCTGATGTCCTCGGCCAGGCTTTCCTGGAACCTCGGTAAGATCGAGCAGCACGTCGGGGCGAGGCTCCTGCGCGACTGCCAAGGGCATGTGGCCAAGGCAGCTGATATGATGGCGTCCGAAGGGACGAGGATGTCCCGCGAGATCGCGAGGACCGGTGTGGTCGAGGCCAGGGTTCCCGACTCGTTCTTCTTCTTCAGCCGATGCAACGGGATGAAAGGTTCGGACGTCCAGGGCGAGATGCTCGAGCGCAAGGTACTGGTGAGGGATTGCGCGTCCTTCGGGGCGCCGTTCGACAGCTACGTCCGCTTCGCAGTTAAGACGCCGGAGCGCAACGACATGCTGATATCGGCGTTCAGGTCGCTGGCCGAGGCCAGGGGGCGTGATTGAATTGGAATTCCAGATATTCATCGTCCTATCGATACCGATCCTGGCGATCCTGATAGATATGTTCCTGGGGGAACCGCCGAACGCGCTTCATCCGGTCGTTTGGATCGGCAAGGTCGTGGGGTTCCTTGACAAGCATATGAAAAGAACGGGCCAGAGGGCGGACAGGATCAAGGGGACGTTCCTGGCGCTCGTGCCTCTGATCATGTTCCCGGTCGTTTTCACGCTTGCGTTGGCGATCGTTCACGACATCTTCGGAGCGATCGTCTGGGCCATCGCCTCCGCCGTCGTCGTCAAGACGATGTTCGCGATCAAGGCGATGGAGCGTCACGTCCGTCCGATCATGATAGCTATCGAGAACGATGACCTGGAAGCGGCGAGGAAGGGCGCTTCTATGATCGTGTCCAGGGACGTGAACCAGCTGGACAAGGCGCACATCATCTCCTGCGCGGCCGAATCCGCCGCGGAGAACACGGTCGATTCGATCTTCTCTCCGTTGTTCTTCTTCGGACTCGGCGGCGTCCCGCTCATGGTCTTCTACCGCGTCTCGAACACGCTAGACGCCATGGTCGGCTACATGACGATGGAGCACGTCAACATCGGGAGGTTCAGCGCGAAGCTCGATGACGTGACTAACTGGATATGCGCCCGGCTGTGCGTCCCGTTCCTTCTCATGGCGATGATGCTCCTCAGACTCGATTGGAGGCAGGGATGGGCGATGGCCAAGAAGTACAAGGGCGCGACGCTCTCGCCCAACAAAGGTTGGTCCATGTCGGCCTTCGCCGGCGGAATGGGGATCAAGTTCGAGAAGACGGGCTGGTATCAGCTCGGGGACGGTCCGCTTCCGTCCGAGGCGAAGACGATCGGGCAGACGGTCGCGATCATGAAGGTCTCGGCGTTGCTCTTCTTCGCCATCCTCGTAGTGCCGATGTTCATATTCATAGGGGTGCATGTACAGGTGCTATTCGAGGACCTGCTCACATGGTGGCTATAGGGGGAAAAAGATGAATTCCAAGGATATCAAGGTCGAGTTCAAGAGGGCGAACGGCTACAAGGTGATGATAGTCCACCTTCCTCAGAAGATGAAGGTGCTGAGCACGACCATACTGAACGGGGGATATTCCGTCTCGGACACGGTCGTCATGGTCCAGGTCCCGATCGATTATTCCAACGACGACCCGGAGAGCGACGTCATCAAGACGATAGGCGAACTGGGTCTGGACCCCGGCTCCGTCTGCTTCATGACCGCGGCCGACATGGAGAAGGTCATCACCATCGTCGACATGGAGTACAACGGCTCCTCCGTGACCGCCATCGCCACCGCGGGCGTGAAGAACGCGGTGTTCGCCGGCGAGCTCATACCGGACCACATAATGGCCCAGCTCGGGGGCGGGGCGCATACGATCAACATCATGGTCATAGGCAGCAGGCCATTGCACGATATCGGCATGGCCAACGCCATCATCACGGCGACCGAGGCGAAGTCGGCCGCGCTCATGGACTGCGGGGTGCCTGGCACGGGGACGACGAGCGACGCGGTCGCCATCATATGCCCCTTAGGCGACGGCGAGAAGTACGCAGGGACGGCGACGAACGCAGGCATATGCCTGGCCAGGGCCGTCAGGACCGCGGTGAAGGAATCGACGCTCAAGTGGTACGCGAGGACGTCCCCGCCAGACTTCGTCCAGCTGCTCGACGACCGCGGAGTGACGCTCGATGCCATGTGGGAGTCCGCGAGGAAGCTGATATTCCCGAACGAGAACTGGAGCGAGGACCTCCTCAAGGCGAAGTTCCTTAAGAGGATCGAGATGCTTCGCCAGGACATCAACGTCAACGCGCTCGTCCACGCCGCCATCCTTCTCGAGGACAGGGGGAACAGGAACGGACTTTACGGGCTCGACGCCGGAAGGTTCCATCAGGACCCGGTCCACCTGCTCGCCGATGAGGTGCTCGGCATCGGACTGGCCCAGTACATCACCGGGACCAAGGGCCTGTTCGAGTACATCCGTTACGACAGGAAGAAGCCCGGCATACTCGGGGAGCTGGGTCCATTCCTCGACGATATCGTCGGTTCATTGATCGGGAGCGTCATGTCCATGGTCTACTCAGAGCTGCTGGAGGGAGAAGGATCACTGCAGTAGGGGCGGTCAAGGCCGCGTTCTCGATGTTCACGATCATAAGGGTGGACGTCGAGGGCGAGGAGGTCATGGGCCTGGCGAAGAGGTTCTATCTCGTAGTGCTGGTAGGTCTGTTCCTGGGTCTGATAAGCGGCGGATTGATGTACTTCCTGACAGAGGTGTGGAGCCCGTTGGTCTGCGCGATCATGGTCGTATTCGTCATGATGGGGCTGAACAGGTTCCTCCATCTCGATGGATTGTGCGACATGGGTGACGGTTTCCTTGTGCTCGGCGACAAGGAGCGGAAGCTAGCGGTCATGAAGGACTCGCACATAGGGTCTGGAGGGCTCGCTTACGGCATGCTCTTCGTTCTTCTGTCGGTCGCCAGCCTGTCATCCATCGATCGCTCCTTCTATTTCCTGGCGCCGTTCGCGACCGAGATATTGATCAAGGTGTCCATGGTCGCCTGCGCCGCTTCCGGCGAGGCAAGGGAAGGTCTCGGCGGCATGTTCGTCAAGAACACCAACCTTGGAACGGTCGTCATCTCCGTCGTCCTGGCGATGGTCTTCATCGTGCCAGCGTTCATGCTGATGGCCCCGGACTCGATGGGGCCTGAGCATATGTCCTGGGTCATCTCCCTATGCGCGATCGCCGCGATCGTGGTCGGAGCGGTCGTCGCAAGGTTCGCGATGAAGCATTTCGGGATCGTCAACGGGGACATACTCGGTGCGACGAATGAGATCGCGAGGCCGATCATCCTCCTCGCCTTCACCGGTGCGCTATGGCTGGCAGATTTGCAGCTCTTGTGACCGCCGGGGGCAGGGGCACCCGGATCGCCGAGCTTGGGGCGGAGAAGCCTCTCGTCGAGGTGCTCGGGAGGAAGCTCATTGACAGGGCGATCGATATAGCCACCTCCTCGGACAGAGCATCGGCAGTTTATGTGTCAACGTCCGAGCACACGCCCCTGACAGAATCGTATCTCGAGGGCAGGGATGTCCGGGTCATCAGAACGTCTGGGAGGGGCTACGTCGAGGACCTCCACGATATCATGAGGGCGATCGAGGAGGAGGCTGTCGTGATAATCCCGGTCGATATGCCGCTCATAACACCCGATTCGATGAGGTCTCTCATCTCATCCTATATCAGCGAGGGGAAGGCGTCCCTGACGGTCGCGCTCGACCCGGCCACGGTAAGGTCTCTCGGCCTTGACGTCACGCACACCGAGGTCATGGGGGGAAGGGAGGTGACATTCTGCGGCGTGAGCGTCGTCAGAAGGGAGGATATGCTCAAGGACGATTACATAGAGGCAGCGTACCTATTCACCGACAGCATCGATTTCGCGGTGAACGTGAACACCTCGAAGGACCTCGCCATAGCGGAAGGGATACTTGAAAAGAGAAATGGTCAAGGGGTTTCCGGCGGCTACTTCGCCCCGGTCATCAGGCGGTCGTAGCTCTTCTCGATCTCGGCCAGCAAAGTTGCGGAATCGATCTTCCCTTTGCTGCTGCAGATCGCCGCGATAGCCGCTCCCCCGCAGCCGACGCCCTCCTTGACGAGACCGGTCTCGTAGATCCTAAGGCCGCTGAGCCTCGAGCCTGTGAAATCGAAGTTGGCGGCCATGATAGGAACCCTCCCGCTCTGACTCACGAGGTCGCGGATGTCGGAGGTCTTGTCGTTGATGATCCATTTTGTCGTGCCAAGTGCGATGTTGCCCATCACCGCAGGCTCGATGGCCTTGATTACGCTGAGGACCGCGGCCATCTGCGTCCCTCCGGCCATGAGCACGGGCACCTTCCTCGCTGCTCCGATTATGAATCCAGCCGCCGCTGGGATCATCGGATCGCCTACGGCAGCGATCGCGGCCATGGTATCGTTCCTCATCTCCTCAGGCGAGAAGATGGCATTGGAAAGCCCTTTCCTCACGGTCTCGATCTTCGTTCCGTGCGGATTCACTGGCAGCGTGCTGCTGACCTTGTTCTCTGCGTCGTAGCCCTGGGCCATGAGCACGGCCAGAGCGGTGGTCGTTCCTCCGGGGATGCTTTCCCCGACGACGATGTACTCCGCGTTCGCAGCAAGGTTCTCGCCAGCAACGATCGCGCTGTCGAAGACCTTTCTAGGGTCCTTGACCGCCGAACCGGTCCTTATGTCATTGCCCGGGGCCCCGTCCAGTTCGAAATAGGGGGCGATCGGCTTGACCCTGACGCCTCCGCTGATCGCGAAGACAGGCATGTTCGACATGTTGATGGCCGTCATCGTGAGCAGGCCCGGGGTAGGTATGCCGTCAGGCGTTATCGGGACTCCTGGTATGCACTTGCACCTTCCGTACATCAGCAGCTCGACGTCCGCCGGCGGAGTGAAATCGGTGATCTCGGGGTTCGCCCCCGCCGCCGATATCCCCGGGATCTTCGCCGTCTCGGTCGTGCCGATCGCGCAGACGAACGTGGGCCTCTTGCCCCATATCTTCGACAGGAACTCGATCGCCAGATCCTCTTCGGAGGCCACGATGATGCTTTCAGGCACTTTCAATTTCATATTGTCACCACTAAGTTGGATGTATAATCCAACCTAATCCGGTTCGACATATTAAAAGTTAATCGGGTGGCCGATCCCTTCCGGGCGATCAGAATGCGAATATGCGTTCCAGAAGGTCGGCCAGCTCAGTGCGTTCCCAGCCGTTCTCGCAGTATGAGCGCCCAGATGAATAGGGCAGGACCTGGTCCGAGATCGCGTACGGGACGTCCATCCTGATGTGGTCGCCGGTGACCGAGGACGCTCCATGGTCTATAAGGATCACGAGCCGGCAGTCCTTGAAGTCCTTGGCATGCTTCGACAGCTCCTTGTCGATCTCCTCTATCAGCTCGACCTTCTCCAACGGGGAGCGCTTGTGGCTGATGTCGTCCGTCTCCTCTATGTGCATGAAGACGTTGCCTGTCTTGATCAAACGCCTCGCCTCCTTGACGCCCTGCTTGAAGCCGGGGACCCTCAGCCTATCGATGTTGAGGAATGCCGCGACGCCTAGCGCCGAAGGGCTCTTGGATATGACGGTCATCTGCGGGAGAGGCCTGACCTTCCTGCGGTACTGCTCGGCCTTCAGACCGGAGCCGCCCCCCCAGGGCAGCAACGTTATCCCGCCCATCATCTCCGCGATCGATTCTGCGAACGGCCTGAAATCGCCCAGGTCGGAGGGGAGCACGTCGGCCGGTGACGGAGGCTTCGGAAGGTCCATGACCTCCGTGCCCTTGACGGTCATGACGGCCTTGCCGCCGTTGTAGAATATGATCTTCGGGTCCATCTCACGGATCTTTTCCCTGCTCTTCAGCACAGCCTTTTGGAGGTTCATCTCGTCCTGGCAGGAGATCTTGTAATACCAGTCCACCTTCCCGTCCTTGATTATCGCCGGGGTCATCCTGTAGGCGACCCTCTTCTCGTCCAGTGGCAGTTCGAGACCGTACGCCTCGATGACCCCGCGAGGTATCTCAGCTTTCCTGCCGATGAAGAGCTCCAGCAGGTAGAAATGGGTGTAATCCCGGGACAAGGTGCATCCCATGGTGCCGTGCGACGCTATGGAATCGAGGAACGGCTTCTTCGCCACCTGAAGTGGTGTCCTCCCATTGAGTATGGGCACGCTGTCGTCGGTGGCCCCGTCGAGAAAGATCATCAGGACGCGCTTCTCCTCGTTCATTCCTGATGAAATGGCCATGATAATATATCAAGGGTTTGCCAGCTCCATCATTTCATCGATGCCAGCGCTATCGCGCACTGCCCCGCGGAAATGCATCCGTCCCCATTGGCCAGCTCCTTCGGGATGACGGTCCTCAGACCCCTTTCCGCGGCCATGTGCTCTATCCATCTCGTGACCGTCCAGTTGTAGGAGACGCCCCCCGTGACACCGATGATGTCCCTTCCGCTCGTCCTGGCCCTTTCGGCGGCGATGTCGACCAGGCCTTCAAGGACGGCATGGATGTACGTGGCCGCGATGTCTTCCTTCCTTCCTTTCCCGTCGAGCACGTACGGGAGCATGTCGAGGGACATGATCACGTCACCTTCTCGGACGTATCTGAACGAGGGATCGACCTTCCCTGCTTCGAGCCATCTCTCCAATTTCATGGCCGGCTCCCCATCATATGAACGGTATTCGCATATCCCGAGAGCGCAGGAGACGGTGTCCATGAGCCTTCCAAGGCTGGTGGAGCTTGTGCTCTTCGGGAGCATCTTGACGAACAGCTCCGCGTCCTTTCCGTCGAAGTACGAACCCTCGCGCCCGATCGTCCTCTCCGCCGCGAACACAAGGCGCCTGATGTCGTAGACCGCCCTCTCCCCGCCGAGAAGCGGGACCTCCTGGAGATGTCCTGCTCGGACATAATCATCGAACGTGCAGTCAAGGACCTCCCCGCCCCACGCCTTGCCGTCAGCACCGTAGCCGGTGCCGTCGATGGTTATCGTGACCAGATCGTCGAGATCGTTGTCAAGCATCAGCGCGGCTCCGTGGGCCCAGTGATGCTGAACGTCGACAAGCTCTGCTTCCAGCTCCTCAGACAATCTCATCCCCAGCCTCCTGGTGGAATATGCCGGGTGGAGGTCGATCCCTATAGCATCGATCGTCTCTACGCCGAGCATCCTTCGGAGATGAGCGATGGAGGCTTCAAGATACTCCAGGACGCCAGCGGAGCTGGAATCGCCTATGTACTGAGTGCAATGCAGCTTCGAACCATATGCGATCGATCCGACTATGTTCTCCTGTGCGCCGAGGCCGATGGCGGTACCTTTGAACGGGAACGGGATGTTGAACGGGACATATCCGCGGGAGCGCCTGATGAACGAGGTCCTGTCGCCATGCGCCCGGACGACCGAATCGTCGCAACGGTTGATTATCTCGCGGTCGTGCATGAGATAGACGTCCGCACCAAGGCTCAGGGCGCCCTCATCGTCGATGACCATTGGCTCCCCCGGGACGTTGGCCGAGGTCATCACCAACGCGTCCACGGCCAGCCTTGAGAACAACATGTTCTGCATCTCAGTATAGGGCAAGAACAACCCGATGTTCCCCAGACCCGGGGAGATGAGTTCGGTCACTTCGTTCTCCACCTTCTGGGCCAGGACGATCGGTCTATGGCCCGAAGTGAGGAGTTCGATCTCATACGCAGTAGGACGAGCGTACCTTCTGACAGCTTCCATGTCCTTGACCATCACCGCGAACGGCTTCTCCTTCCTCCGGTACCACTTCCTCAGGTCTGCAATGTTCTGGATGGTCGAACATATGTGCATGCCTCCCCAGCTCTTGATGATCCCGACCTTGCCTTCGACGAGCGCATCGGAGAAGACCTCGACGGGGTCCCCTTCGATCCTCCGCCCCTCTCCATCTAGAAGATAGTACTTCGGTCCGCACCTAGGGCACGAGATGGTCTGGTGATGGAACCTCCTGTCGGAAGGGTCCTCATATTCCTTCCTGCAATCGTCGCACATTGGGAAGGACCTCATAGAGGTCTTCTCCCTATCATATGGAAGATCATCTATTATGGTGAACCTCGCACCGCAATCGGTGCAGTTCGTGAATGGGAAAAGATAACGCCTGTCAGAAAGGTCGAACATCTCCCTTCTGCAGTCATCGCATATGGCGAAATCGTTTGGTATGGATACCCCTTTCTCGCCCGTCTCGCTCTTTATTATCCTAAAATCCGTTCGGTGGGGCTCCTCGTCGCCTATGCCTTCGGAGACCGTGACCTTGTCAAGTCTGGCGAGTGGCGGTAACGCCGCCTTCAGCTCCTTTAAGAACATGTCGGGGTCCCCGTCGATCTCTATGACGACGTTGGAACCGTTGTTCTGGACGGACCCATGGAGGCCAAGGGACGTGGCGATCCTATAGACGGTCGGCCGGAAGCCAACGCCCTGTACGATCCCCTGGACCGTTATCCTCATGAATTCTTCGAAGATGGACTCCGTTATATAACTATTGCCAAATTCTATTTACCGTTTAATTTTTATCGGATTTAACCGTGTTAAAATTTGAAATCAAATTTTTTCAAACTCAAAATACAACCATCAAGTCAGAATCGACCGTAAAGTATATCTTTATCTATCGTTTTTTATATTTTAAATCCTTTGGGGGGATTAATTGAGCGACAT
>JAJFUT010000098.1 GCA_021372315.1 Methanobacteriota archaeon | reverse complement strand
AAGGGTTTCCGCTATTTCGAATTGCCGAAGTACAATGCAGAACTAGAGATATGCAACGTAGACCGGTTCCAGGGCCACGAGGCGGATATCGTCCTCCTATCATTCGTCCGATCCCGTGCCCATGGTGGGGGGATTGGCTTCTTGGACAACAAGAATCGCTTCAATGTTGCCATTACGAGGGCTAGGTACCAATTGCTGATCTTCGCGGATAAAGAGCATTTTATGCGAAAGGGAACGCCCTTGCTGCGTGACTATATGAATTATTTACAAGAGAATATAAATTACAGGAGAGAAGCTAATTGAGAGGAATTACACTATCAAGGAAAATTAACGTTTTTTCATATAATGCGCTCATGACCATCGGGAAGGAGGATGAAACGCGTGAGAGGGACATATTACCGTTCCTTTTAATGATCGAGAATGAGAGAACGGTCACTGCTGCCGATGTCAATAGTAAGTTCCTGATGGTACCAGAGAGTCACATATTTGGTGGGCGCTGGCTGTTCGCGATGCACAATTATAATTTGATAGAGCCGGCCCAAGTGAGAGCATCAGCCCATCCGAACTATACGCGGGATGCATTCCAACTGACCGATTTGGGGGAGGAGATGGCTAGAACCAGGAAGATAATGGTCCCCGAGTACGGGGAGTACACCATACATTTGACCGATGATGTCCTTATCAAGGACGAATGGCTGGCTTGCCAACCAAACAAAGATACCACCCCGCATCAGGAGTTTGAGGAGATCAAGAGGTCATCACGCCAGAACAATGCAGTATCTCAATCGATCCAGATTGAGCCATCTGACATTGACGGGTGGAAGGGCAAGGCTATACCGCTCCCCGCTCAGAATATGTCGTACATTAGGATAATTAATGTAGAAGAAAAAGTCGCACCCTCGAAGAACAAGATTGACGTGGAGATCAAGGTCGTTCTGACCGAGGACGGTAAAAAATTTGTTCGCGTCATCAATGGGGATTCAAACGTCATTTATACCCAGGAATTCAAAATAGATTATCAGGACGTCCTGATTGAGATTCTCAACGCGAACGGTATGCTGTATGATGAGAAGACCTCAACTGTTCTGTTGAACAAGAAGCAAATCACGAAGGAAATTGTGAGGCAAGGTGCGGTCAAGGTACTGTCGACCGAAATAGACCTTGAAGATTTGGGCAAGTTCATCTCGAGCGGGCTTGACCTCGTCCCTGCTCAGCCGGTCGATCTGCAGGCAGCGTCTGTCTGGACACAGATCGACATCGAACAGCGTATACGCGATTATATTACATCTGATGAATATAAAGAACTACAGAGGGAGGTCGCCGACACGCTGACCCCTCGGTTCGCCGTTGACAAGGTCTTAGACCAAATGCCCACCCTGAAGGACAGAGTGAATGAGATGCTTAAATCCCAGCGGGGCAGAGATGCTGATTATTGGCACATTGTAGCCCCATACGACCTAGTACCATTGAGGAGCGATTAAGATGAACGGTACTAAGATAACGCCACGAGAGATATTGGTGGAGCGGAACCTGGGGGAGGACATTCTCGATTATTGCTGGGTCAAGAACACAGTATCCATTCCTAGCCAATCCATCGTTCCCATTCTTGCTCGAGACCGAGATATCATCCTCCTCTCCAAGGAGAATGATCTTGCCCTGCGTTTGGCATCATATGCTAATGATGCGAAGGACATGATATGTGTGTCCTCCTACCTGATACAGGGCAGTCCCTTCACCGATGCGATGATAGAGGCGGCGAAGAGGGGTGTGCGCTGTTACGTCATCACTTCGAGGGAAGACGAGCTCAAGGTGGACCCTGACGAGGTCGAAGGCAAGAATAAGAACATCTTAGATGAGCATAGGCACCTTCTCGACTCCTTGGCTGGTTATGTACTAGTTAGGACAGCACCTCATTTCCACGCCAAGTTCGCTCTATTTGATCCCAAGGGCAAGCAACCATGTGGAATAATGGCTACGTGTAACTTTACCGTGGACGCCATGAAAGGTGGGAATGTCGAGGTGGCTCTGACGCTGACCTCTGCAGAGGTGCAATCCGTGTATAACCAGTTCGTCCATGGTTTCTGGGCAGAACCAGGGCACGAACTGATGACCAAGGGGACACTCAACGCGATAAGTAGAAAAGATATCGTGGAGGACGCCCTAGAACACGTGATACATCCATGCACAGTCGGTGAATTGAGGGGGTTACAGGATATCTTCCTTGAAGTCATCCGCAACGCCAAACGCACGTTAATCATAGGAAGCTGGACTATTGAACCAGAACATCCTGTCACCAAGGCGATAGAAGAGGCAGCACGGACGAGGGTCGCTGTAACTGTGATGACTAGGCCCCGAGATGTCAACACCCAGATGGCTATGGCACTCGGGCGAGAAGGGGTGAAGATCCTTGGAATGGGGATACATGCCAAGTTCGTGATTGCTGATGGGGAGAATGCCGTGGTCGCTACGGCCAATATCTCAAAGAAAGGGATGGATGAGGGCTTCGAGGTCGGTGTCCGCCTTTCTAAACCCGATTCAAAAGCACTCGACGCGATGATGAAGAGCGTCGCTAACTCGGCCGAATGGACGTTCTTTGACCATGTTAAGGTCAAGGAACTTAAGGAAGGCCCGATCAAACGGTGGAATGAGAAGGCGAAGGTGCTACAAGAGCTCCCGGTTTCAGAAAAATTCGAGCAAAGGGGAGAGAACGTGAACGTAGCGTTGGCTATCCTGTACAAATACCAGCAGGAAACAGCCGCTCTTACCTCGCCAAACAATGGTGATGGCAAGGCCATCTACAGAACGGTAAGCAAGAAGGTCATAGTCACCCCCAATTCATTGCCAAGCGCAGTCGAGCCTGTAGAGGTGATCTCGGAAGGCATGTTGGTTGCCAAGGGGCAGAGAGGGGAGCTGTACATTCCGGTCGCGAACCAGGAGGACATCGAGGTGGCGTTGATAGCCTCGAAAGAGAGGTCGGCGACCGCTGTCTTTGCACCAGTTGATAGAATCAATGGACTGAAAAACATGCTCGATAAGGGGAAGAAAATGAAAGGGAAGGGCAAGAAGTAATCTTCCAACGATCCGAGGGAATGATGGAGCATAATTGACGTTGATTTAGGTGATACTATAATCAGAAATATCAGTATAAGGGAGCGTTTCTCAGCCGCTTGGAAGAGCTATCCGAAGGAGTTCATGGGATTGATCATCCTGGCATGGGCCATCCCAGGGATATATTCGCTTGTCAACACGTACTACATCGGGCAGATGGAGTTAGAGGCCATCGCCATATCAGAGCAGTATGAGTATGTCGCAGTTCTCCTGGAAATATTGCTTGAAATGTTCCCCATCGCCGTTTTGGCATTGGTTGCCCACAACTTCAATGACGCTAAAAGTGCATCTGATGTGATAAGAGCAGCCTTGCCGATGCAGTTGTTGGTGACCATCGGTTTCATGGTACTGGTCTTCTTCGGGGCCAGCCTATTCGTCGATGCAATGAACGTCCCTTCCGAGATCGCCTCTCGTACTGAGGACTTCCTCAGAGTGAAGGTCATCGCCATCCCGTTCGAATCCATGGCCGCGCTATACGTAATATCTATCAAAGCCATGCGTCGGGGACGTCTCGCGGTGCTCATCGCCGTGACTGGCGTGGCGATCAACGTCATTCTGGACACGATGATGATATCCGATCTGTCATTCTCCTTTAGATTAGGCATCATGGGGTCCGCTTGGGACTATGTGATATCCAAGATACTGATGCTCGCAATAGCGATGGTAGCGTTCTACCTCATCGTGAGGGAAAGGCCTAGCGTCCGGTTCGACCGCAAGATGTGCGAGGCCATACTCCGGATAGGTAAGTACACCGGGCTCGAATCAGCAGTGAGGAACGCAGGTTACATCCTCGGGATGCTCATCGTCCTTAACACTCTCGGTACCGCCCAGTATGGTGATTATGGAGTGGCTATGACAATCCTGTGGATGATATTCCTGATACCGGTGCTCGCACTGACCGAGGCCACCAACGTCGCGATCGGAAATGAATATGGGCGAAAGGACCTAGAAAAGATGCGCAACGTCCAGATGGTCTCTCTAATGATCATGGGAATTTACATGACTTCCGTTGCAGTGCTAGGATGCTTCATTTGGTACGATTTGTCATCCTTCTTCAATAAGAACCAGGAGATTGTTGATTTCTCCGTAGCCACCTTCTATTATCTTGCTATTCCCTACATAATGTTCGCCTTGAGCAGCGGATTGAAGTCGCTGTTCATAGGGATTGGCAACACCCGATATTATCTGGTCCCGTCGGCAGTCGTGAACCTTGGCATATACATTCCAATAGGTATTGCGGTCAAGATGGGGTACTATCTCCCATCGTTCGAGGAGATCATGACCATAAGCTTCTCAGTTTTCGCCATCGATCTATTGATATCGGCTCTGATGGTCAGAGTTCAATATGGAAAATTGACGAGGGAGCTGAATAAATGCAACTTATAACAGTGAAAATTTAAAAGGCTTCACGAACTTTTCAAAGAGAGTGGAAAAAACGTTATGATAATCCAAAGAATCTCGGAAAAATAATTGCACAGCTAAACATAACTAGCCTGAGTTCCCGACTTTTAGGCACAAGTGATCTATGATCTTGATATGGCCAGTCTTCAGCATAATCCTTTAATAATACTATGCCTATATAGGCATAGTAAATGAAGCCCTTCACCCGCGTCAAGAAGATCAACGGCATCGATTATGTCTACGAGATCACGCCGTACTACGACCCAGACAGTAAAACGACCAAGCAGAGGTCGAAGTACCTGGGCAAGTTGGTAGACGGCGAGACGAAGCGGATGCGGAAGGCGTTGCCCCGCAACGCCTACGACTACGGCACCCTGCTGCCCTCTTTCCGCGTCATCGACGAGCTGGGATTGGACAAGATGCTGGAACAGCTCCTTCCAAATGACAAGGCCAGGGCCGTCCTGGCCCTGGCTGTGAACAGGGTCGTCGCTCCGGTCGCCGTCAGCAATGCCAACGCATGGTATGAGAAAACCATCATGTCCAGGCTCTGGGGGGAACTCCCTCTCTCATCTCAGACACTGAGCGACTTCCTTGCCGCCCTCGGCGGCAGCTCGATCCCCGAGCAGTTCACCGAACTGCTCCTGGACAAGGTCGGGAGGACCGGACCGCTGCTCTACGACATCACGTCGTTCAGCAGCTCGTCGAAGCTGCTGGAGCTGCTCGAGTACGGTCACAACCGCGACGGGGACGACCTGCCGCAGATGAACATGTCGATCATCGCTCACAAGACGCTGGGCATACCGCTCGGCTTCCAGATGTATCCAGGCTCGATCGCCGACGTCAGCACGATCAGGAACACCGTCGCCAGATTGAGATCGCTGGGACTGGACGCACCGGTCCTCATCATGGACCGGGGCTTCTATTCCCTTTCCAACCTTACTGACATTATCGACGCGGGGTATGATTTCATCATCCCCACGCCGATGAGGCTGGACGAGGCAAAGACGATCATCTCTAAAAGCCACGCGGAGCTGGAGGACCCGACCTACCTGCGCATGCTGGAGAAGGAAACGCTGTTCGTGAAGGAGGTCTCCCTCAAGCTGGGAGAACTGGATGTAGCTGGCTACCTCTTTTACGACCTCAAGCGGGAACAGGAGGAGAGGTCATCTTTCTACGAATGGCTGGACCAGACCAAAGCGAAGCTTGAGGCAAGGGACATCCGTCCCTGGCAGAACCCCGCCAGGGTGTTCGAGGAGGAAGCAGGCGCTCTCGCTCAATACTTCGGCTGGAAGCTCGATGGCCGGAAGTTCGTCATCGAGGTCAAGAAGAAGGCCGTCTCCGCCCGCCTGAACCGGGCCGGCAAGATGATCGTGCTGCACTCGGGCCAGCACAGCTGGCAGGAGTGCCTCACGTGGTCCCGCGAGAGGGATGTGATCGAGAAGATGTTCCGCGATCTGAAGGGCGCCCTCGACGTCGCCCCGCTCCGTTCGCACAAGGTCGATGTCGTCAAGGGGACGATCTTCGTCAACTTCATCGCCCTCATTATTCGATCCAGATTGCTGGCGCTGATGCGGGAGAGCAAGCTCTGCCGCAAGCATTCCCTGCCCTCGGTCATGCTGGAGCTATCGAAGATCCATCGGATCGAGATGGTGGATGGCAGCTACATAACCAGCGAGGTCACCAGGACACAGCGGAAGATCGTCGAGGCGTTGGACCTCGACCTTGACCGACTATGTGCCTAAAACCCGGGAAATCAGGTTAGTATGAGAAATACGAATTCGTTAAATAACAGATATATTTTCTTTTTAAATACATTTATCACGTATATTTCGGTAAAATATCAAGCTCATTGTTCCCTGCTAGTCAAAAAGTAGTCGTGCACGATTTTGGCCGTTCCGTGACCGGCCAGGGTGTGGATCATACTAATGAATGAATCAGGCGGCCGCGCTGATCATGTTGTGTT
>JAJFUT010000092.1 GCA_021372315.1 Methanobacteriota archaeon | reverse complement strand
TTCTGCGCGATCGTCTTCGCGGCCGTCTGCCTCTCCCTCGGTATGGATATCGCCCACTGGTTGTTCTGGCAGATGAATACGTTCGGCGTCCTCATCACCCCGGCGAAGTTCAGGCCTTCGTGGAAGTCGCCTTCGGACGAGACCCCATCACCGAAGAAGCAGACGACGGCCGACCTCTCCTTCTTCATTCGGGCCGCGTAGGCGATGCCTACCGCGTGAGGTATCTGGGAGGCGACCGGAACGGCCGAAGGCGTCGCCTTTATGCCTTCAGGATAGACGCTCCCCTCCTCGTTGCCCATCCAGTACAGGTATAGCTTCCACAACGGGATCCCGCGGTAGATGAGGTTCCCGAGCTCGCGGAACGCCCAGACGGTCCAATCTCCCTTCTCCATGGCGGCCGCGGGGCCTATCTGGGACGCCTCCTGCCCTTTGCTCGGGGGATATGCGCCCAGTCTGCCCTGCCTCTGCAGCTTGACCGCCTTGTCGTCGGCGACCCTCGTCAGCACCATGTTGCGATAGATGTTCAGAAGTTCGGCGTCGTCGATCTCAGGCTCTAGGTCCTTGTTGACCTTCCCATCGGCGCTCAAGATGCTCAGCATGCTTCCCTTCAATGGATCGAATTCATCGATTAACATCTGTTACAACCCCTGATCGATTCGTAGGCCTCAGCGGCCCGGTAAGATGAACGGACGAACGGCCCGGACGAGACATGCCTGAAACCCTTTTCCTTCGCGGTCCTCGCGATATCTGCGAACTCCTCCGGCGTGACGTATCTGGATACCTCGACCTGCGCCTTGCTCGGTCTGAGGTATTGCCCGACGGTGAGCATGTCCACTTCCGCCTCCCTCAGATCGTCCATGGCCTGGCAGAGCTCGTCCCTGCTCTCTCCCAGGCCCACCATGATCGAGCTCTTCGTCAGCGTCCCCGGCGATATTTCCTTCGACATCGCCAGCAGCTTTAACGATGTGGAGTACGAGGCCCTCCCGTCCCTTATCGAATGCGTCGCCCTCTCCACGGTCTCGATGTTATGACCGAGGACCTCCGGCCCGGCGGTCAGTATCGTCCCGAGGCGTTCCCTCGAACCGCCGAGGTCCGGGACGAGCAGCTCCACAGCGCATCGAGGGGAGCGTTCGTGGACGGCCCGCACGACCGATGCGTACTGATCTGAACCGTGGTCCGCAAGGTCGTCCCTGGTGACCGAGGTGATGACCACGTGCCTCAGGCCAAGCTTCGCGACCGCCTCGGCGATACGCTCCGGTTCGTCCGATGAGATCTCATCGCCCTTCGCTCCCTTCGGGACGGAGCAGAAGCGGCACCCTCTGGTGCAGACGCCGCCTAACATCAGGAACGTGGCCGTCCCGCTTGACCAGCATTCGCATCTGTTGGGGCAGTGGGACGGGTCGCAGACCGTCCTGACGTTGAGCGTTCGAAGGGTATCCCTGACATCTGCGAACTCTGGCCGCTCGACGGCCTTCACCTTCAGCCAATCAGGCTTCGGCAGCGCTGTCCCCAAATCCGTCTCCACCAAATCCTATTGGCAGCAGGGAGTAATTACTGTTTTCGCAATCTGTGCGGCAACGGCAGGCCAGACCACTTCAAACAATTTTATATACGACGAATCCGTAATCCGGGACGCTAGGCTTGACCGGGACGCTCGGCGTGCCCTTATACACCGAAATCGTCGATACGCGGGGGTGACAGCGGGGGGCGTCGTATCCGGAAAGTCTTAGGCCCATGTACAAGTGCTGATGTCCTGTCCTACGGGGTCGGTGGCTGCATCGCGGCGTAGCTGGAGGGTTGCGCCCCTTGCACTAATCGCGGGGAACGGGTCAGGCCCTGACGGGAGCAGCCTAACTGCGGACTACTTACGCTCGAAGGGGAGCGGGGCGGAGCTTGTACCTGGTTCACCTAGGGCGATTCGAACGGCAACCTTCGTGGCCTAGCACCTCTCTCACTTCTCAAAGTCATATGGCAAAGGCGTCCAGGCGGCCGTCGATTGCGGCTTGCAGCCAGTGATTATCTCGGAGTTGAAGTCGAAAAGGACCTCGATTTCCTCGCCGTTCGTCACGACCAGCTTATCCGTGTCATCGATCGAACCGACGACCGCTCCGGTGACACCGACCACGGCGAACATTCTGATTATCTCATTGGAATTTGCCGGGTCGCATGTGATGACGTACCCCAGACCCTGATAGGACTTGAGCCATTGAGCAAGATCGACACTGTCGGGCCTCGGGATCTTCCTAATGTCGACGAACGCGCCCTTGCCGCTCGTCTCGAGGAGCATTCCCAGCGTACCGAGCGCCCCGGGATTGCTGATATCCTTCCCGCAAACGGACAGGCGGTTCTTCGCGATCTTGTTCATGACGCGCATCTGCCTGCGGACGAGCTCGGGCTCCTTCTTGCTCGTCGTGTCCCAGGCCATGGACAGCCCCAAGGGATAATGCCCGTCGAGGTCCATGACCATGAGGACATCATCTCCGACCTTGGCGGTGTGACTGTAGATGCACTGCTCCTTGCTTTCGCAGTAACCTATGACGGCCACGTCGATGGCGTTGTACGTGCAGTCAGGATGCGTGTGTCCGCCGACGATCGGGACGGAGAACTTATTGACCGCCTCCTCCATGCCCTTCATGACCTG
Source organism: Methanobacteriota archaeon (assembly GCA_021372315.1). Classification (GTDB taxonomy): domain Archaea; phylum Thermoplasmatota; class Thermoplasmata; order Methanomassiliicoccales; family UBA472; genus MVRC01. The sequence continues at coordinate 3,562 of JAJFUT010000092.1, read as the reverse complement.
CGCGCAGACCTTGGAGTCCTTGACGGAAAGTATGTCGAGCATACCTATAGGCAGGCCGCCCATGGCGGCGATGTCGTGCAGATTGACCAGGACGGCGTAATAGCCGGCGTAGAACGGGTTGGCCTTCATCAGCGATTCCATGATGCCGTCCGCCGCGAGGAGAAGCACCCTGTCGTCCCATTCGACGACCGCAGCGTCCTCTCCATAGGATGCGATGACGTTGAGATGACTGATCTTCGGAAAGAAGTTGATCACATCGGAGATCGAGCGCTTTCGAGTCACACCCGGGTACTGCTTGATTTCATCCACCAGGGCCTTCAAGCTCATAGGTCGGCGTATGGGTTGAAGCGTTATAAAATTTGTTTATCGAAAGATAGATGCTTAGAACGTGAGCTTGGTCTGTTTCGTTTCCTTGATGAGATACGCCAGATCGTGACCTTCAATGAGTATCGCTTCGAGCAGGTCGACATAGTCCTTATCGACCCCGTCCAGCTCGCTGGCATCGAGGACGTAAGCTCGAGAGCTGTCGGGTATCTTGAATCCCGACCGCAGGAGGATCTTCCTTGCTGCCATCTTCTCCTCGATGCTGGCCATCCTTCCGGGCAGGTTTCCTTCCACCCCCGCCCTTGACATCTCGTCGACAAAAACAGCTCTTCTGAACATCTTGTTGAGAGCGAACAGAACGACGGAATTGACGCGCTCCGCTGGGAACATCTGTCTCGCCTTATCCCCGACGATCGCATAGAAATCCCTCTCCCGGCCGCGGATCGGAATGTATATCTTGGCCGGGGGGACCTCCTTCTCCTTGACGATCTTAAGGTCGGTCAAGGCTCGAAGGTAACCTGTGAGTAACAGGCGGTTTATTTTGTACCCCTTGCTGTTCAACTCCTTGTGTAAGGAACTGATGGATTTGCCCTCATCCGTCAATGTTTCGAGGACAATGAAGCGAAAATCCCTTACTGGATGGAACATATGATAACAGATATGGTAACAGATATGGTCACTAATAAAGATTTGCTCTTAAGTGTCTGTTACCAGATCGAGTTCAAAAAAGGCTTTAATGCTAAGGCCCAATTCAAAAAGTTGCTTAGTAACTAAAACATGGGGCCGTGCCTCTCATTTGTGGATGGGACAAGGCGGCCTTTTTAATCAAGGAAGTAATAGAATGAAGGCAACCGCATCAAGAGACAGCGAGGAATCGAATACGCCGGGGATATCCTATCAGGATGACAAGGAATCGACAGAGCTATCTTTGTTCGTCAGGACATCGGACGAAGAGATCAGAAAATGGGACAAGGGCAAGATCTACGACGCCTTGATCCGCGAAACGACCATCAGCGACGACGCCGCGGCGATAGTGGCGCGCGAGGTCGAGAAGATGATCACCGAGCTCGAGATCGAGGTCATAACGGCACCGCTCATCCGCGAGCTCACGAACGCTAAGCTCGTAGAGTACGGACTATCGAAGATCAGGAGGCAGCACACGAGATTGGGCGTGCCTCTCTATGACGCAAGACAGATCATAATGAGCCCGAACAAGGAGAACGCGAACGTTCCGCACGGACCCGAGGCGACCAACCTCACCCTTGCTGAGAGGATCAAGAAGGAGTTCGCGCTGCTCGAGGTGTTCTCTCAGGACATGGCCGACGCACATATGCGCGGTGATATCCACCTGCACGACCTCGGCATGATCGACAGACCGTATTGCAGCGGCCAGTCCATAGAGTATGTGAAGAAGTTCGGCCTGAACCTCCCCAACGCGATCTCGATCGCGAAACCTGCGAAGCACCCAGAGGTGCTGATAGAGCAGGTCGTGAAGTTCTCCGCCGCATTGCAGGGTAACTTCGCCGGTGCCATAGGATGGGACGCCTTCAACCTGTTCCTCGCGCCCTACCTCGTGAACGTCGACGATGAGCGCATGAAGCAGCTCGCCCAGATACTTATCTTCGAGTTTGCGCAGCAGGCCGTGGCCAGAGGCGGTCAGTCCATCTTCAGCGACCTCAACCTGTACTGGGAGTGCCCGAAGCACTTCGAGAACGTTCCAGCGATCGGACCGAAGGGCGAGTTCACTGGACAGAACTACAAGGACTACGTGCCCGAGGCCCAGAGGTTCATCAACGCGCTGTTCGACGTTTACATGGAAGGAGACGCCCTGGGAAGGCCGTTCTTCTTCCCGAAACCGAACGTGCACATGACGGAGAAGTTCTTCAAGACCGAGGGGCACGAGGAGTTCCTCGAGAAGATCTCCAGGGTAGCTTCCGAGAAGGGCAACACGTACTTCGTGTTCGACCGCGGCGAGACCGCCAAGATATCTGAGTGCTGCAGGCTGACGTTCAAGCTCGACCAGAGCGACCTAGACGACGCGAAGACCCCGTGGAAGATGAGGTATTCGGCCATGCAGAACGTCACCATCAACCTCCCGCGCATAGCGTACGAGGCCCATCAGAACGATGACGAGCTGTTCAGGTTGCTCAGGGAGAAGATCGACCTCGTGGCAAGGTCCCATATGCAGAAGCGCGAGTTCATCGGCAAGCTCCTAGACATGGGCAAGCACGGACCGCTCGCGCTGCTGACGATGGACGTCGACGGCGAGCCCTACTACAGGTTCAAGAAGGCCTCGTTCCTGATCGGAATGGTCGGATTGAACGAGCTCGTGCAGTACCACACCGGAGAGCAGATCCACGAGTCGAAGGACGCGATGAAGTTCGGCCTCAAGGTCATAGCGACCATGAAGAAGGATGCGGAGGAGATCGGCGAGAAGTACGGCATCAAGATGCCCCTCGAGCAGACCCCGGCCGAGAGCACGGCCTACAGGTTCGCAAAGCTCGACCAGAAGTACTATCCGCTGCAGGCCTCGACCACCGTGAAGGGGAACAAGGGAGCTGGGGAGATCTACTACACCAACTCCACCTACCTGAACGTCGGTGCGAACATCAGCGCGATCGACAGGGTCAAGCAGGAGGGCATATTCCATCCATTGATCGACGCGGGATCGCTGACGCACGTTTGGCTAGGGGAGCACAAGCCCCCAGCGGAGAGCATAGCGGCCTTCGTCAAGAAGACCTTCGAGACCACGCAGAACGCGCAGATCGCGTTCAGCCCGGAGTTCACCTCCTGCCTGGACTGCGGCAAGACAGTGCGCGGCCTTAAGGATGCCTGCCCGTACTGCAGCTCGGTCAACATCGAGGGGATCACCCGCGTGACGGGCTTCTTCTCGAAGATCAACAGCTGGAACAAGGGCAAGATCGGCGAGCTGCACGACAGGGTCAAGAACAACATCAACTGAGACCCCTTTTTCCAAACCTTTTACATCAATATTTTTTCAGATAGTCTGATGATGCTTCGGAACGAACCGTCGTTATCTTCGGACGGTTTTATATATCCGCGGAACGAAAATCATCGATTGAAGGTGAACATCGGGTGACGAAGGTCCAGGTCGGGGAGCACCGTTGGGTGAACGTCAAACGCCGCAGCCTGTGCGACAACTGCGTCGCCGACGTCTGCGTGAGGAGAGAGGGGTCCCGGCAGACCAGGATATTCCAGTGCGACCTGTTCAGGTCCC
>JAJFUT010000061.1 GCA_021372315.1 Methanobacteriota archaeon | reverse complement strand
CATGTTCCGGCATTGGCAGTTCTGGATCGCCCCTATCCTGAACACAGGCGTCGTGGGGTTCCAGTACGCCGGCCTGACGATGACTACGGCATCGGCCGCTGGCCTCATCATCGGATCGAACGTTCTGTTCGTCGCGATCCTTTCCTTCGTCGTTTTCAAAGAGAGATTGTCGAGGATGAGGACTTTCGGTCTGTTCCTCGGGTTCGCGGGGCTCATAACGATAACGACCAAGTGGGACGCGTCCTCGCTCCAGGGCGGAGAGATCATCGGCGGTGCGCTGATGCTCCTGAGCGCCTTCTTCATCGCTCTGGTCATGATCGTTTCCAATAGCGCGATGGAGAAGCTCACCTACGACCAATGGACGCTGTCGCTGCACATGTTCCTGCCTTTCTCGCTCTTCGGCCTGTCGATGATCATGGAGGACCCTCAGGGACTGCCCGGCGACGCGCTTCCGATAATCGTGTTCATAGGACTGGTGTGCACGACGATACCGACGCTCCTTTGGACCAAGGCGATCCCGAAGATAGGCGCGATCACATCGTCGACGATACTGATGCTCGAATCGAGCTTCGCCGTCATCTTGAGCGTCATACTCCTCGAGGAGAGCCTCGACGCGTACGTGGTCATCGGAGCGCTTCTGACCTTCGTCGCGATATATTTCGTCGCTAATGTAGAAGGGACGGAGGGCGAGCAATGACCAACCATCACCACAGATGTATCGCTCGGTCCGCTCTTTATTTAGATCCTGCCTCCGATAATGAATAATATTTGACCGTCCGTTGATTTTGCGAGAGCATGGCCAAGGTCCAAGCGAAGGTGGAGCCGAAGAAGAGGGGGAAGGACCTCAGGCCATGGTCGATCGTCGCCGCTATCGCGGTCATGGTCCTGATCATAGCGGCCATCGCGCTCAGCTCGCCCCGGTCGGACGATGGCGGCCGGCAGCTCAGGGACTTCGAGGTCGGCGACTATCTGAAATACCAGTTCTCCGGGACCGCTTACGGCGTCATGTACATGAACTGCACCTTCGAGAACGAGACGACGTTCGTTTTCTCGGTGAAGCTGTTCCACGACAACTACGTCGAGCAGCCCCCTTCTATCGCCGTGAACAGGACGTACGACATACTGTACTTCAGCGGCAACCCGATCGAGGGGATCGCTGACGAGTTCGTCGGGGTCGAGGATATATTCACCGAGCTCGGCCAGAGGAGCGCCGACCATTATCTCGACCTGAACGATAACAGCACGATCAACGTCTACATCGGCTCGGACACCGGCGTCATATTGATCCTCCATCAGGTGTCCGTCGACCTGAGCGATATCACTGTTGAGCTTGTCGAGACCAACGTGGATTGGATCTGAACCGAACGGTCTTTTGGTCATCGAGAGAGTCGGACAATTGGCCCGGCCTTCCGATCTCCCGCCGATCCTGCCCCGTTCCCTCGAAAGTTATATGCCTAGAGAGGTCAACTATGAATGCAGTGATTCCGTGTTGCAATGCCCCGAGTGCGGGAACATCGACTCGATGGGCCTAGGATTCTGCACCATATGCGGCAGGACCCTGCCCAAGCCAAATGCTGACAAGGGAGCTCACAGCAACGCCTCCATGTTCGCGGACGAGGCTGACAATGCCAGCCTCGAAGAGGCGATGCAGAAGATCTACACCGGGCTCATGATGGTCCTGATGATGGGCGCGTTCATGTTCGTGTTCTTGCTCATGAGCGGCGCAGACCCCTTGTTGATACTTATGGTCGAGGCGTTCCCGATGATGTGGTTCCTCGTCATCCTGATCCAATGGCGTCTTATCAAGGGCAACAGCGGAAATGACGGGGATCGGTGAGGACCGTTCATATCCGATCACGACCGTTCATGAGAAACCGCTTGACCGTGCTAAGGTTTATCAATGATGTCCATATATCGTTTACAAAATTAGCGGCCGGGTCGTTGCTGTCATTCCGGCCGGGATAGGGATGTTGATATCGATGAGCGAGACGAAAGATATGACCGGCAACCCCGCCCCCCTCGGGCTGGTGGCTTTCGGAATGACGACGGTACTGCTGAACCTGCACAACATCGGAACGATCGAACTGAGCAGCATGATACTTGCCATGGGCATCTTCTACGGTGGGTTGGCCCAGCTGATCGTCGGCATGATGGAGTGGAGGAAGGGCAACACGTTCGGCACGACGGCGTTCGCCTCCTTCGGGCTGTTCTGGATATCCTTCGTGACGTTGCTCATACTGCCGAAGACGGGGCTCGGCATCGCCGCCACGCCGGAGGAGATGGCATGGTTCCTGGCGCTCTGGGGGGTCTTCACGCTCATGATGTTCTTCGGAACGCTGAGGACGACGAGGGCCCTTCAGTTCGTCTTCGGTTCGCTGGCCGTGCTGTTCTTCATGCTTGCATTGGCGGACGCGACCGGCTCGGACGCGATCAAGGTCGCCGCGGGAGCCATCGGCCTCGTGTGCGGCGCTTCGGCGATATACACGGGAATGGCCCAGGTGCTGAACGAATCGAACGGGAAGGTCATGCTTCCGCTGTTCCCCGTGACGCAGAAGGCGACGAAGGAGCAGTCGACCTCGTCCGAAGATCAGAGTGTTGAAAAATAAGGACAGGAAAAGTTTTCCGGGGACGTTCCTAGAGTAGTCTGGGCGTCCCTCATCATACGTCGACGACATGCGCCGTGTCCCTGCCCTCCGGCAGCTCGCCGATCGCCCAACCGGTGCCTGTGGTCTCGCAATAATAGTACCTAACGTTGTCAGGCTGATAGTAGGTCCCGGTCGCGTCCTCATGGGCCACGCCGACGGCGATGTGATCTTCGAACACGATTATCGCCGCGTCCGTACCGAGCCCTTCGACGATCGATGCGTACAGGAACGCCGTGTCCTCGCAGTCCCCGGTGTAGTGGACCAGGGTCTCGACGGGGAACGCCCAGTAGTCCTCGATGCCGTAGTAATCCGAATCGAATGTGTATGGGAAAGACTGGACGAACGCCAGCGCGAGCTCGAGGGTCTCGAACTCGCTCAGATCGGCCATCGAGGCCAACTGCTTCAAGTTCGCGACCGTCGTCATGACCGTGGCATCCGTTTCGGTGATGAAATCGCGGACATGATCGTAATCTATGTTGCCGTAACCGTCTACGGTGAATCCCCTCGCGACGCTCTGGCCATCGTAATAATCGAACGAGCTGCTGGAGATGTCCATGCTCATGCTGTAATCGCGACCGTCGAAGTTCCACTCGTATATGTAAGCGCCGTCGCCGTATTCGAGCTCCTTCGTGATTCCGTCCACGACGAACACGCCTTCGTACGCCAAAGCGAAGAACACGACGAATACCACTACGATCACGATGATGGGCATGATCGCGCTTCTCTTCTTCTTGGGCGGCGGCAATGGTGCATAGAGCGTCTCCGGCGGGACGTACGATACGCCTTGACCCGGTTCAGGCTGCTCTGCCTGAGCAGGTTGGAGAGTGCAGTACGGACAGGACGTTATGCTGGATTCGAAGGTCGCCCCGCAGGTCGGGCAGGTCCACTTGCTGTCAGCTTGAGACATGGTCAATCATCGAAATCGAGTGCCAGATAATAAATCTTGTTGAATTTGTTCACTGGATTAGCGAGCAAATATGATGAATAACATCTGACAAGATTTTTGATGTGACATGCCTGCGATGAGGTTATCATCCACTTTTGTAAAATTTTCCTAACTTGGAGTCA
>JAJFUT010000060.1 GCA_021372315.1 Methanobacteriota archaeon | reverse complement strand
TGGACGAATATAGGGATGATCTGGGGCTCCTAGAATTCGACGGGGGATTTACCTCCATGGAAGTTCATAGTAATCTCACTTTATGCAGAAAGATATCTGAAAATTTGAATGACAATTGAAATAGCGATGAAAATTTTTTACGTCTAAATCCGTCCTTTTCAAGGGCACGACTTAAATCGTAACTTCCATAGTCGTATCGTTACAATCCCCAAGTATCAAACCCCCTTTAAGAATATTATTCATTAAGGGTTGGGGCGGTCGATATCGAAGCGCACCTTGGGGAAGAAGTTTTAGAGGAACGATAAAAAGTCAACTGAATGGTCGGCGTGCTTTTTTCTTTCACGTGAGCGAATGAATCACCACAGTTATCACAAAAGAAAGACAATGATAGACTGACAAAAAGATTCTGATCGCACACACTTTTTCAGTATCTTTTCTCTCTCATCGTTCACAGTCTTTCTCAGAGACTTTAAAGACTGATCAAAACAGAACTCCATCATCGTAATTTTCCTCGAATTTTCATAGTCTCCTCATAGTCTTTTTCTACAGCAGAAAAGACTTAAAAATAATATTCCTATACGACTATCGATTACCAAAATATTAAATATAGATAATACATCTCATTTAATAATATTGATATACCTGTTTAAAACATTGTATAGCTGTTAACTATTTACTGGCTCGAAAAAAATGTCCTCGTTTTTGCTGGTATTATTCCAATCGAAATCCCGGCGGGAGCACTTTTTATCATCAACCGGTTTCCATACCCGAGCTCGGTGTTTTTCCCGAATATTGTAATGAGCTATAATTCAGTAGAAATGTTTATTTTCAATGATGTACAATACACTAGCATGTCTGAATCAAGATCGGATGACCTCTCTTTATTCATCGATTCCCAGATCATAAATGCTGAGAACCAGCTTCGCCTGTACACGCACCGCAACAAGACAATTCTACCAAAGCGGGATATATTCTCAGACCTTGCGGAACGGCTCGAAGGTTTCGGTCAAGGTGATACATCCAGAAGATGGGCGCTGTTGTCAGGGTTGAGAGGAGTGGGAAAGACCACCCTGTTGGCGCAGCTCTACTTTCACATTCTCTCTTCGGGCGTGCCTCGAGCTCGCGTTCTGTATGCCACGATGGACAGCGTTCGATTGAACCTAGGCATCGGATTGAACGACCTCGTCAAGGCTTACGAGAATAAAATGTTGGTCCATTTCGAGGACCTGCAGCAGGGGGAAGAGGTGTACCTATTATTGGATGAGGTTCAGCAGGACTCGGAATGGGCATTGGCTCTCAAGGTGTTATTCGACCGCTCTCGGAGGGTGTTCATCCTCGCAACTGGCTCCTCCACGCTGGCATTGACGAGCACTGCGGACACGACGCGACGGGCCACTCAGATGTCATTGGACCCGTTGACGTTCGTCGAATATCTCCGACTTGAACAGGGAACTGAGATCTCTGTCCCAATGGCTATGGGAATATCCAATGCCATGCTCTCAGCCAAGACGGCCAAGGAAGGCTTCGACCTTCTCATCTCCTCGCGAGATGCGGTTGTCGAATGGTCGTCGCAGGGGAGGGACCGAAAGATGATCCCGTATCTGAGGACTGGAACCCTGCCCCCCGCCATTGGCCTGGACCCGCAAGAGGCGTTCGCGCTCATCAACGGGACCTTGGACAAGGTGATCGACCAGGACCTTGCGGCCGTCCGTCGATTTGAACGGGCCACTCTGGTCAAGGCACATCGGCTGCTGACATCATTGGCCGTTTCAGACCGGATCAGCCACGAGGCGCTATGCACTAACCTCGGCATCAACAATCGCACCCTGATCGAGCTTATTGAATCGATCGAAGCAGCCGGCATCATCCAAAGGGTCAAACCTTTCGGCTCAGAGACCGCGCGGATTCGCAAGACGCCCAAGTACAAGTTCGTGGCGCCCGCTATGCGCGTGGCCTTGCTGGCAAGCATTGGGCGTTGGGGCGATCGACCATCCGAATTTGGCCAGGTCTTCGAAGATGTGGCAGCTCTCTATTTGCGACGTTGGGTCAACGAGGGCAAGATCAGAGGTTTCGATTATGTCACAGAGGATGGAAGAGCCGACCTGGTGATCCGGCGTAACGATGACAGGCCCATGGTCATGGAGCTTTCCTGGGGTCACAAGGGTACAGAACAGGTCGAGCGCACCATGCGAGATGTCAGGTCGGATTATGGGGTGCTCGTCGCAGACGCTCCGCTCGGCCTATCAGAGGATGAAAGGATATTGCGTCTGCCAAGATCCTGGTTCCTGCTCAGCCAATGACCGATCGCCCCCCCCATGACCGGCCTTCATCGGTCAGAAGGTTGACCATACAGAGGGTCGAGGTCTGGTCAGATGGAATAACGAAGACGATACGATCAACATTTATGGGTCCAGGATGACCCAATAATTAAAATTGACTTAGTGCCGGGATCGTCTTCGCCTCTCTTCAGGTCAGTATGAGCAGACCGAGTCCCCCGGCCACCAAGCGGATCATCATGTCCCAATGCTCCTTGGCCTTGAACCCATAGGCGCGGCGGAAGGCCGTGCGTATCTTGTCGCTCAGTCCTTCGACGTGCCAAATGTTATTTTTCGATTCGTGTTCTCTATGATGCCTGAGAAATGGTTCCGGATGCTCGGCCAGCTTCTCTATCTCCGATATGACTTATTGATTTCCTTTCTCGGATGTCGGGTCGAGCAAGCGGTGGTCGATGATCGTCCGGGCATTACCAAGACAATGCCATGATGGACCCTCCAAGGAATGATACGATTATTTCCTGATTGCTCCATTCAGAATCCACCACAGGATGACCGGTCACGATGAAGCGAAGGAAGGATACGAAAATAGATTGGTACCTAGGATTCGAAGCCAGGGTGAGCGATCGCATTTCTGAAAAGGAAGATTGGGACCTTCCAGGTTTGATAGATGAATTAGAAAAAATATTTGAAGAGTGGGGGAGCAGGTCGGTCTTCCTTCCGTCGGCCCTTAGGGCAAGAACCGAGCTCACCTTTCTCTTCGAATGTACACGCTTGACAAGGAGATATTGCGATGATTGCATTGATTACGATAGGGTGGCCGGCAAATGGGCCATTCTGTTCCTGAAAGACACGGAAGGTCTGGCCGAGAACGATAGGAGCCTGTTGGCGGTCAAAGCGGCAGGATATATGCTGGGTGATATCTGGAACAGGCACTGGACCTTGATAATGTCGGAATTGGTCGGCCCGAAGGACGTAGGTATTATTCTGGACATGATCAGGACCGACATGTACTACCAACATCGCCATTCCGACCCCGTTATCTTCGAGTCCGTCGATCAGGAATATCGGAGGTTCGCCACCCGTCTGATCATCAGGTCTGGCTCGACCCGGGCGAGTCTGAGGCGGAAGTTGACCATCGACCTTCACAATCAGGCGCCCCTGAGACGGACCAGAAGGACAGGGGCGGTCACACGTCCATAGCTCATGGACACATTTTTCAACCACCCCAGGTTCGGGGACCTTCATTGCGTCAGTCCATCAACCGGGCCGAACACAAACGGAACTGCGCCTCTTTCGGGTCGAACTCATCAGTGTCGAGGCGGCTGACGCCCGTGACCTCTATCATATACTCCTGTTCTAGGTACCTCGGGTCGTTCAACGCTTCGATCGATCCGATATAGCCAGACAACTCCCGAAATCCTCAGGCGGACAGGCTCCTCTCCCTCTTAATAGCTCAGGGCGTTGCAGGGGAGAACGGCCCTCGTGCACCATGATGATCACCTTCATTTGGTGCCTCCACACATCTCCGAGATCGTGGTCATATCGGACAGACCATCCCTTCCAGTCATGATATCTCTCGACGGGATCACATGGAATCGACCGCTTCCGTCCCGTGAGTCAGGTCCGTGATGTCATCCTTCATGAATGATCGCATCAATGGATCCCGACAGGAAAGCAATATGGATGACGGTCATACCAACCAAAGATAGCCAGTATACATCCATGCAGACAATGGAAGGTGGTCGCAGAATCGACCAATATTTGATGCCGTATAGGTACCGGCATGTTCATCAATTCGATCTTCATCGTCCCCCAACAAGAGCAGATCATTACTAATTCGGGATCGGTCATCACCATATCATAGGTCATTGGGACCGGACAGGGGTTTGTTCATAAGAGCTGCAGTATGGACCAGATTCGGACCTCCGGATGTCATCGAGCTCCAGGACGTCGAAAGACCAACCCCTGGTAAGGACGAGCTACTTATCAAGGTTCATGCGGCATCCATCAATTCTTGGGACTGGGAGATCATGAAAGAGGATGCCCAGATCAATTTTGGAGGGCGCCTGAAACCTAAGTACAAGATCCTAGGATGCGACGAGGCGGGGGTGGTCGAGGATACCGGAAGAAATGTAAAATGCTTCAAGCCAGGAGATGAAGTGTTCGGTGACATCTTCGGGAGCGGCTGGGGCGGTTTTGCGGAATACGTTTGCGCGAAGGAAGGTGTGATGGCGATGAAATCGCCCAAGATGTCGTTCGAACATGCTGCGGCCACGCCCCAAGCGGTGGTCCTCGCCCTTCAGAGCCTTCGCGATAAAGGCAGGATCCGCCAGGGACAACGTGTCCTGATAAATGGCGCAGGGGGCGGTGTAGGAACGTTCGCGCTTCAGCTCGCCTTTCTTCCTCACCAACGATCCCCTGTGCCTGGTGAGGTCCCGCATGTCCCTGACGTCCTTGTCAGGGACGTAGATGCCTTCCAGGCATCCTGCGCGAAGCAGGTCGGCGAGCATGTACGCGTCGTTCTTGTCGTTCTTCGCCTTCGCCCTCATCAGGGGCTTTACTTTGGTAGGATGAACGACCTTGACATCGTGACCTCGACCGGCGATGCGGTCGTATATTCAGAAATAGAAGACAGCGGCTTCGATGACGACCGCAAGGTCGTTATCGAGCCTTCCTTCAACGTCCGAGAAGGATCGACCGATGTCCTCGGCATCGGTCTTGAATCGTTCAACATGAACGATCTTTCCCTTTTCATCCAAACCGCAGGCATGGGTCTCCTTTTTATGTATGTCCAGTCCTATGTACTTCATCGGTTCTCCCGCCCCTGGGGTTTGATGCAATTACCCATATCGGCGGGGAACCTCTTTAAAACGCCATCATATTTTTTCGAAAATGTCACTTTGTGATTCGGGTAATCTCATTTATTGTTTGACATATTGACCACCCAGATGTGAGTTTAATATAGACCGAAGGTATAATCTATAGCATGGTCAGAGGCCAGGTAGTATCCAAAAAGAAGGGTGGGAATAAGCAACTACCAAATGAGGTCTCGGAGGCCATCATAGAGATCGGTGGATTGGAGAATCTATCATCCAATATACCCTCCATTAAAGATTTGGAGCTCCAGATAAAGTTACACCGGGCATTGTCCGATAAAACCAGATTAAAGATACTCTGGGCAATACGGTGTTGCGATCTGTGTCCATGCGTCCTGAAAGAATATTTGAAGGTCTCCGATTCTCGACTTTCATATCACTTGAGCTATCTCGAGGGAGCGGGATTGGTGATATCATATCAAAAGAAAAATTGGAGAATATTTTCCATAACCGATTTGGGAAAAGATGCGTTGGGACGTGGATCGGTATCTAAAGAAACACAAGTCGATAAGAGATGAATCAAAGAATTTGATCTGACTTGATCGGCGTGGCTTTCCCACCTGCTTTCGAAACCGCCTTTTGAATATCCTCAATGGTCACCATCGAATTATTGAATGTGACCTTCAGTTGGTTTGTGACAGGGTTCAGGTAATATTTATCGACCCCTTCGAGGTTCTTCATCTTTTTCTCGATGATCTTGAACTCGCATGAGCACAGACCAGTTATCTTAAAGCTCGCGGTCTCCAACCCATCTACAGATCTCTTGTCGTTGTACATACTTTCACCTTTGTTCTTGTCCATTTTTCAAAGATCGTTTCCTTCTATCGAGATTGTTTCTGTCCGCTGGTGGATAGTACGGGAATGTTCGTCTTAAATCCCGTATCTGCGTCCTTATTGCTCTTCCATTTCAACAATCGAAGGGCATTTAGGATCACAAAGACCGCGCTGGCCTCGTTCAATAATAGACCACTGACAAGACCGAGATAGCCTAACAGGGCCGCGCCGACCATGAATGCTATATTGATCAGAGAAAACCAGATGTTCTGCCGGATGATAGTGACCGCTTTGCTGCTGAGCTCACGAAGATAGTTGAGCTTGGAGAGATCGTCCGACATGAGCACAACATCCCCTGCCTCGATTGCGATATCGGTCCCGACAGCCCCCATGGCGATGCCTACATCCGAGGCTGCCATAGCAGGAGCATCGTTTATCCCATCTCCCACCATAGCCACAGCGCCATATCTTTCTTTCAAGCTTATAACGACATTGACCTTATCAATTGGAAGCAGCTGACTATGATATTCATCGACCCCTACCTCTATGGCGATAGCCCTAGCGCTCCGTTCATTGTCCCCGGTCAGCATGACGGTCCTTAACCCATCCTGCTTGAGTCTTTGGAGAGCTTCCTTCGCGCCTGGTCTTACGTTATCAGCTATGGCAATGAGACCTACCAGATTGCTTCCGGAACCGATCAGAACGACCGTCTTACCCTGATCCTCCAATGATTCGATGACCCCCTGATATTGTGAGGTCGAGATGCCGTTGCCGTTCAGCTGTCTTTGATTTCCGATAAGATACCTTTCTCCATTTATGATCGCAGAGACGCCAAGACCCGCGATCTCCTGAAAATCCTCAGTTGGCCGACCGGAGTAGGCGTCGCCTTCCTTGGATCTTCTAACTATCGCGGCTGCGAGCGGATGACTTGATCTTGATTCTATACTTCCTGCCAGACCAAGCAGGTCATTTTCAGATGATCCATCGAAGGCTTTGACATCGGTGACCTCGGGCCTGCCTATGGTGAGCGTCCCTGTCTTGTCAAAGGCTATGACCTTTACCTTGTCGACCACCTCAAGATATGCTCCGCCTTTGTACACCGTCCCGTTACGGGCTGCGTTGGCCATCGCTGCCACGACAGCGACCGGGACGGAGAGGGCTAGGCCGCACGAGCACGATACAACGAAAACGACCAGCCCGCGAAGTATGAAGGTTTGCCAGTCCCCACCAAAGAACAAAGGTGGTACGACCGCTATCAGCACACCCAATATGAACATGGCAGGGGTGTAAAATCGTGCAAAGTTGTCAGAGAACCTCTGATACGATGTTCTGCTGCTCTGAGCTTCCTCGACCGAGCATATGATCTTTGATAGCATCGTTTCGGAAGCTAGCTTGTCGACCCGGACCTCCAAAGACCCGTTCTGATTTATTGTGCCGGCGAAAACCTCATCGCCGACGTTCTTACCCACTGGAACCGGTTCACCGGTGACCGCTGATTGATCTACATATGATGACCCTTGAAAGACCGTGCCATCGACAGGGATCCTTTCCCCTGGCCTGACTATAACGATGTCTCCCACTACGATTTCCTCGGTCGACATCATGATCTCGCTGCCGTCCTTTCTCACCAGAGCTTTCTTTGGTACCAGCTCTACAAGGGATCTTATCGCCCCTCTGGCCTTATCAACGGCATAGGATTCTAGAACATCACCGAGCGAGTAGACGAATATCAGGATGGCGGCCTCATACCACATTCCGAGCAATACCGCCCCGGTTGCCCCGATCAGCATAAGCAGGTGGATCGTGGCTACGAGATTGAGCAGAGCGATGATCGCTTTTCTGGCAGGATAATAAACACCGACCAGGACCGCTATTCCGAAAAAGAAGTTCGTTATTATATCTTGAGCGCCCAAGAACATTAGTGTGAAGGAGAATAACGTCATCGCCCCGCTGCTGTAGAGGGCGAGTTGCTGCCGGTCCCTCCACCAAGTGCTGTGGGATCTTCGGTCCTTTGTTTTAGAACAGCTCAATCCTGTCTCAGAAACCGACCGAATGATTTCCTGGACCGAGGTCATTGATGGATCGTATGAAACTTGAACCGATTCAGCACCAAGGTTTACTTCAAAGCTCTCGACGCCTGCAAGTGATCTTAGTTTTTTATGGATGAGATTGACATCCTCAGGACAATCCATCCCGTCAATTCTCAAAGTGATCGATTCAAATACATTTTCTGGAGGGCCCATCATACTCACTCAATTCTATTTCAATGACTTTTGAAATCGTTAGGAGGTTCCCTATACTTATCCTCTCGCCTACGATGATAGAATAGAGGAGGATGAGAGGAGAGATGATGAATGATGAAGAGGCGACGTTTGACACTTGTGACTCGATCGATAAGTCTTCCCTATCGAATTTATGATCGTATGATCGAGAGTTACCACTTAGTTCTCAACGAACTCGACACTGAGGGGGACCCCTTTCCTTGCCATTGACCGGGCGATCATACCAGCTTCCACCCAAGCGGCGGTCATCACACCCGAGAGCAGAAGGCAATTTGCGCTCATGTCCGAATCTATGAAGTTTCGAAAGATCTTGCTCTCTTTCTTGTCGGTCAGATCGGTCAGGGAAAGGGTGCCTAATCCCTCCACGAACTTCACCGCCTTTGGACAGGAGCTTGTAACTTTAACAACATAGTCCCCGTCCTCTGTGGTGCTGACCTCGATCTCGGATCTGTTATCACACGGAAACATGTTCACACGGACCTTGGATGTCATTGATCTCAACTCCCCGACGGTATCTTCCGGATCTGCATCCATCGATTCTTAAGGTTAAAGTTTTTTCCTAACAATTGAGTACTCCGAATAACAATATTCAAGAAGGCCAGTATTGCCAGTCATAGCCATATATATTTTGCTTTATTAATTTTGAAAATTCAAATAAAATACGGGTTCGTCACCCTTATAAGTACTCCTTTTCGACCTGTTTTTATTCTAAGGACTTGGTGATCAATTGGGTGAAAAGGAGGATACATTACAAGGAATAAAACAGAACATCGTGGACGGAAAGGCCGAGGTGACCTTCGAGCTCACGAACAAGAGCCTGGGCATGGGTAACACCCCGCTTGAGACATTGGCGGCGATGACAGATGCGATGAATGTCGTCGGGGACCTGTACGCTGCTAAGAAGTACTTTCTGCCGAACGTTCTCACGTCAGCAAATGCCTTCGATAAGGGATTTTCCCTTGTCCAGCCAAAACTTCTAGAAGGCGCTGGGAGCAGGCCGAAGATGGCAAAGGTCGTCATCGGCGTCTGCGAGGGGGACATTCACGACATTGGCAAGAAGATCGTCGTGGCGATGCTCAGAGGAGGCGGTTTCGAGGTATTCGACCTTGGACGAGACATTCCAAACCAGGAGTTCATCGACAAGGCCGTTCAAGAGAAGGCTGACATCATCGCGCAGTCTGCCCTGATGAGCACTTCTATAACAGAGATGCGCGACCTGATGGACCTTTTGAGAGAAGGTGGCATTCGAGACCAGTTCAAAGTGATGATCGGTGGTGGTTCTGCCACGCCCGAGTTCGGGGAGAAAATTGGAGTCGATGGATACGGACTGACGTCGGCCGAGGCGGTCGAGGTCGCAGGGAGATTATCCAAGTGATTTCTAAGGAGGAGAGTAGATGGTTGAAGCAATGACGAAGAAGGAAAGAGTAGAGGCCGTCATGGAGGTCAGGGAGCCGGACAGAGTTCCGGTCTATCCTTACATTTTGACCCACGGCGTTTACGCAATGGGCTGGAAATTGCCGGACATGACGACCGAAACGACGATGGACGGAGTGAAGAGCGCGCAGGCCACACTGAAGACCCTGGAGATGTACGACTATGATATGTGCATCGGAACATACCAGGACCTATATTTCGGCGTCACAGAGCTGGGCGGGAAGATCAAGATCCCGACGAAATTCGGATCCGCCGTTTCGATGAAGGAGCCTCCGGTGAAGGATCACAACGACTGGGAAAGGGTGCAGAAGATGATGCCCTATGACCCCAGGAAAAGTGGAAGGGCGAAGTCCGTTCTGGAATCATACCGCATCGTCTCCGACAAGGTCGGAAAGACCACCCCGATCATCCCATGCTGGTGGCCTGGACCGACCGCAGCCATGTGCATGCTTCGTGGCCCTGAGGCCTTGTCGATGGACATGGCCCTCGATAAGAGCTTCGCGCACGAGCTGATCGAATCGGCGAACGACTTTGCGATCGATTTCCTGAGCGCGATGTACGAGAACGGTGCGAACTCGGTCTGCCATACCGGTGAGATATACGGTGTGGAACTGCTGAGCGCGGAGCAATGCCATGAGTTCGTCGTGCCATACGTCAAGAAGCTGTCCCAGGAGATCTATAAGAAGTTCGGGCAGAAGACCTGGCTCCATACCCATGGCGACTACAAGAGAGAGGACACCTATCCGCTCATCGGGGAGTATGTCGAAGACGCAAAGATCGCGGGTTTCCACCCGGACGATAAGCACCCGCCAGAGTGGCTTCAGAAGAATGTCAAGGAGAAGTACCACATCTTCATCGCGGGGATCATACATGGGCCTGGACCGCTTTTGCAGGGACCGATCTCCGAGATCGAGAGGACAGTGAGGGACGTGGTGGACAAGGCCGGGCCGGGCGGAGGCATGATGATGGCGCCGTCCTGTGAGGTACCGCCTGACACTCCGCCGGAGAACTTCCGCCGCTGGGTCGAGTATTGCCACGAGTACGGAAAATACCCGTTGGTGCACTGAACTGGAGGCTCTCTCATGAAACTCAATCGACAGCCCCTTCGGGGGCTCATACCCCTTTTATTTGTCATCCTATCTTCGGTCATCTTCATTTTTGTGGCCGATAAGGTCTTCGATATTGGGCCGGGATGGCAAGCGATATACGCACTGTTCTTCGTATGGACGGCGTTCGTGATATCGCTGATGGGCAAATGGCCTCTGACAAAGGTAAAACAGCCATTGGTCGGGATCGCATTCCTGATCGCAGCTCTCATCATCGGTATCCTGCACCCGTTCGTCGTAGAGTGGCTCGGATACGATAAGCTCTCGTGGGCATGGCCGCTCATATCAAACCTATTCCTTGCCGTTGGCATTGTCGTTGCGTTCGGGAACATGTTCGTCGAGGGGCTGAAGCAGCCCGCATCTATCGCGATGAACTCTCTGTTCATGTACATCTTTGCGATAATAACGCTCCTCTGGATTGGGATGGTCCCTGCCATATGGTTTGCGTTCTTCGTGTTCGTGATATTCTGGATGGAGGGCTGGCCAGTGCAGAACATGAAGCAGCCGGCGAAGGGCATTATGCTCATGACGATAATGGGCTTCTTCGCGTTGATCCTGTGGTACCTGTTCATTGAAATGGACACGCACTTCTTCAATCCCGATGCAGGACTGTGGTTCGTGATCTTCGTGTGGTGGCTCGTTTCAACGTCGTGGACGCTGGAAACATGGCCTTTGCAGAAGGTTAAGCAGCCATTGAAGGCCATCGGAGGGCTCGTAATATCAGTCGTATTGACGTTCATCACATACTACGTAATCTCCGATGTACTCGAGATGAACCTCGGCGATGCTGGAATGTATGTGTGGGTATTCGTTTCTTGGCTGTACTCCTGGGATATTCTATTCGGGAAATGGCCAGCGGAGAGGGCTCCAAAGGTCGAGAAGGTCAAGGATCAAGCGGAGGTGGCAAAGAAGTAATCTACTACACTTCGAACGATTCCACCTTTTACAGGTTGGGGGCGTGTCGCATTGAAGACTTCTCCTAGTCCCCCCATCGGTCTCCTCCAACCTGGAAACAATTTCTCTAGTGTTGTTAATTTTCTCATGAAAAAATCGGTAAGGTCAACCGTCCATGCATTCGTCCATAGTCGCCGTCTCACCATTCTTTTGTTCGCATATTATTACCAATTTGTTATTGGATAGTTCGATCCTTCCAGACTTGACGGTAGATATGTAACGAGTGGCTTTTCCATGCAAGGCAGTCCTGTGTTTACCTATCTCCTCTAGAAATCCGTTTTCTTCCATCCATTCAACAAGCGAATATGTTTTGCCAATAGGGATGTGCAAAGAGGTAGACATCTCTCTCACGGTCTTGCCCCTTTTCACAGTGAACGCGACTATCTTCAAAATATCCAGATCGACAACATCGGTGGACACTTCCAATCTGAACAATTCGTCCTTATCCTTCTTCCCATCCTTTATTTCCTATTCCAGTGTAATATAATCGCTCATGGAAATTATACTACCCCCTCTTCTGATGGTTGGAAGAATTCTCATATCAATCCATATGGATAGTATATAAATCTCCCCTTCAGGGGTTAACAAATGTTTATACGAACGAGCATATACCAGACTCGTCCTTTTTATTGGGTTTTGAGTCTTAATTGCTTGAGAAAACCTAAGAGAGGTTACATAATAAATATGTTAAAATGGTGCTCCCGCCGGGAAACACTTCGATAATAGCCAGGTAATCTATTTTCCAAATCAATCACTTGACTTGGTGCACTTTAGATTTTGTGAGTTCAGATATCTCAACTCTCTTATAGAGATCACTTAAGCTTCGTATAATGGTCGATCTATGAATTCAAGTGAATTCTAAAAACTAATTAAAGCCAATTACAGCTAATTTAGCCGATTCAATACTATCTGATCATTCTAGATTGATAGTAGGAATTCAAGTGAATTCTAAAAACTAATTAAAGCCAATTACAGCTAAATTAGCTTATTCAATGCACTCGGGTCGTTCAAACAACTCATCCCATGTGAAAGCTAATAAGCTAATTATGAACAAATTAGCAGATATATTATCATCTAGATATGCCTTCTAATTCACGGGACTCAGAAATGAAGATGCCCGAGAAACCACGATCCGTAAAGCAGATCTTCGAGGAAAAACGCGAATCGATCGCTAAAGTAATGCCTGAGTTGATCGACTCGGAGTTACTCAAGCGATACAATGATGAGTATTTACATTGGGATCAGCTGAGACGGAGAGAACTTCCCACCGATCCCGAGATAGTTTGGGCACTTATGAAGATGCTTCGAAGATCTCAATACATAAGTGTGGTAATTGGCGACACTTCTCTTGTGTACCACACTACAACCCCTTCACAACAGATCCTTCATATATTGGATACTGGAGCATCTGGGTATATCGTCATGTCGGGTGAACCCCTAATAAAACAGGAGATGGACAAATACGTAATAAGTAGCCTCATGGAAGAAGCGATCGCATCAAGTCAGTTGGAAGGCGCTGTAACGACGACCGCCGCAGCAAAACGCATGCTGAGAGAGAAAAGAAAGCCAAAGTCACACTCGGAACAGATGATATTCAACAACTTCATGACAATGCAAAAAATAAAAGAAGTCAGGAATAAACCCCTGACAATTGAGCTCATCCTAGAGCTCCACTATCTCACCACCCTCAACACTCTGGATGATCCCGCCGATGGTGGACGGTTCAGAACTGACGATGAAACAGTCGTTGGCGATGTATTTGAAGTCGAAAAAATCTACCATCGGCCCCCATCATTTACACGAATTCAAGAGTATATGCAGAGCTTGTGTGATTTCGCCAACAAGGATCAAAAAGGAGAATTCCAACATCCCCTGATCAAAGCCATTTTAATTCACTATATGATCGGATATATCCATGCGTTCGTAGATGGCAACGGCAGGCTTGCTCGAGCACTGATGTATTGGTATGCTTTGCGCAATGATTACTGGCTTTTTGAGCATATGGCCATTTCCAAAGTGATTAAAGATAGAAAAGGCAGATATCTAAACGCTTACCTATACGCAGAAACAGACGATGATGATGTAACATATTTCATCAATTACAATCTAGAATGCATGAAGGAGGCACTTGAGAACACTCGAAAATATATCGAACGAAAACAAAAAGAGCATTATGAGGTTCAAAATCTAATCAGTCAAGTTCCGGAATTAAATTTCCGCCAGGCAGCAATTCTGAAGGATCTCGCGAAGCATAAGGGAGAACCAATATCTGTGATCGAAACCTCGTCTAAATACGGTGTGGTTCCCCAGACGGCAAGAACCGATCTATTTCTATTGCTCAGACTGGGATATGTGGATATGAGGAAGATGGGGAGGAAGCTAGTCTTTTTCTATCATGAAAATGGAACCCGCACCGAAGACAAAGCAAACCAAGAGGTAATTTAAAGATTTGGATGATTTTTTTAAATACCATTAAACGTGTTAATGCGTAGCAGGGCTTCACCCATTCAGAATATTCGACCTCTTGAGAATTGCTTTACTTTAGTGGAGGTTTCTGCGGTGTTTTTCAATGATTCGTGATAATCGGAGTCTGGAGCATTCTGGAATCATTTCTCAAGCATCATAGAGAACACGAATCAAAAAATAACATCTGGCACCGTCAAAGGCCTGAGCGACAAGATACGCACGGCCTTCCGCCGCGCCTACAGGTTCAATGCCAACGAGCATCGACCAATGATCCCTCACAAGTATACCGGGAACAATTGGCATGCCCATGATAGCGACGATTCCGATTCGTTCCGTCGCTCCTTCGATATGAGGCCCGTCCACAGCTCTGTCACGATAACACCATCCTTACATGTTCTTTAGCTTCTTCTACGTCGAACTTCTTTGGGTCGATCCTGTCCTCACCTACACATTCCGCCATCTCTTCATGTTCTGGATCGTCCGGATCGTTCAATTTTTTGATCAGGTGCATATACCCATATGGACCGCCACAATCCTCCGGTGGGCAGGCGCCTGAACCATCGAGCAGTTCCGCCATATTGAACGGTGCGGCACCCGAACCAATTTTCGTGACCTTCACGACGTGTGTCCACCCATCACCAAAGTCATAGATGTAGGGGATCGACCATCCCTTCCCGACCATGACATCCCTCAGGTGCAGCAGGCTAGCATCAACGACCTCAATTCCCATCGGGAAATCCTCGACGTCATCTTCGTCAAAGGACTGGATCGAGGAATCACCTATCCTGAACTCGTAGAGATGATAGTTATTCCAACCGAACGAGAACTGGATGGCGATGTGCAGCTCGTGGAAGGTGATCTCCGATCTGACGAGGAGGCGCCGCCATACCGGTACCGGCATATTGGCAAGCTTGACCCTGATCTCGATCGGTGTTCCGGGCGGTACCTTTTCCGGCACAGGCTCTAACCTCTTAGGGGCCCTCATCCTTTTCTCAGCCCTGCTGCTAAGAGGCATGAACTTTATCAGTTCCTCCATCATTTCCTTGTACAGCACGTCGGAGTGCGTCATCGAAGCGACCTGCCAGGGCTCGACCTTCCTTCCGTCGAGACCGGTGATCTTGTCATCATATCTTCGGTATCTCCGAAGTTCCGATTCCATCTGGTCCGTCATGATGTCGTAGGGATACTCATCCAGACCAGTAGCCAGTCGCCTCATGCCACCAATCAGGACAGGCAGCTTTTCCGACCGATACCTCTCCTTTTTGACGACCTTGACTCTGAATCTATCTCCTTTCCCAGTCTCGAAGATGTCTTCGATGACGTTCCCCGGTTCGAAGGTCGATATTCGCAAGGACCCATATCTGGGATCATCTGGACGGATCATGTCCCGCCCGAACTTGAAATGATGGGATGGCTCGATCACCACCTCGAAGATCAGTGCGATGATCCCATGGAGTTCCTCCAAGGTGGTCTCCGGATGGACTACGATTCGGCGCCATATCGGGGGCTTCCTTTCATTGACCGAGATTCGGAGTTCGATCCCATCCATCATCCCTTTTCTGCCTATATCATCTGATGCAATGTTCATGATCTTCAGGATGACGATCGTCATCGCACATATTTTCAAATGATGGCATGCAACCCTTGTGGGAAGGGAACAGGACCGAAAAGACGCACAGGAGAGAAAAAAACCTCCAATGACATCGGACTTCGGGCTTCGTGACCTATGATAGAAACGCAGAGCACCGAGATCTGAAGGGCGACCTCGACGTCGCCCCGCTCCGTTCGCACAAGGTCGATATCGTCAAGGGGATGATCTTCGTCAACTTCATCGCCCTCATTATTCGATCCAGATTGCTGGCGCTGATGCGCGAGAGCAGGCTCTGCCGCAAGCATTCCCTGCCGTCGGTCATGCTGGAGCTATCGAAGATCCATCGGATCGAGATTACGGATGGCAGCTACATAACCAGCGAGGTCACCAGGACTCAGCGGAAGACCGTCGAGGCGCTCGACCTCGACCTTGACCGACTATGTGCCTAAAACTCGGGAACTCAGGTGTCATGTACGTTCGAGTCGGTCAGGCGATAGCTGAGAACGAAGAACTGGTCCACCTCGATCGCCGCGTGGATCTTGACCCAGTCCTGTGTCACCTTGAGACCGTGGTCGGTCTCGCGCCAGGAACGCTTCCGGCCGGAGAAGCCGGAAGCATCAGTGGCGATGACCGGATCTCGCTTCGGAAGCGAGCTCATGATAAAGTCGTGGAACCGCTTCCATAGCGTCATCCAGCGTGGACTGGCGTTCTTTCGGCAAAGGACCGAATGGTCCGGAACCCGGTCCATTCGGAAGTAGTCTGTCAGCATTCTCATGAACCCCTCGGTCTCGCGGAAAGTGAGATCGAATAACTGGCGAACTAGGAAGGCCGCGAGGAGCGTCCGCTCCTCGGTCGGCGGCCTTCCGGTCCATCGGTGACGCTGCCAGAAAGGAAATCTGTCGGCATATGATCGTATAGCTTCGAA
This sequence comes from Methanobacteriota archaeon, assembly GCA_021372315.1. GTDB lineage: Archaea > Thermoplasmatota > Thermoplasmata > Methanomassiliicoccales > UBA472 > MVRC01. Next base: position 6,479 of record JAJFUT010000060.1, on the reverse strand, counting down.
TGCCAGTCTTACCTTGTTGATCATGACCTCATCGTACATTCGTTGCTCATCGAGCAACGAATCGAGGTCGATGAGGTAGGTATCGACCTTCGTTTGCCCCGTAAATTTGAATACATGCTCCGGCATTATGACATCCGTGGCTTCCGATCATACCACCTTTCTAGACAACTGGCAGTATAGATTGGACCACACTTTAATCTTTCGATAACAATATTGATAACAAGATAAAAATATGTCATTCAGCTCGATAATTCACGAGTTGGAGTTTTGCAACAAAGCCAGGAGTGATCGGTCGAAATCATAACGATCAGAGCGATGGCGACCTTGTTTCTTCTCAACTCTTCCCCGAGCGGGAAAGAAAATGTGAGCAAATCGTTGAAAAAGGTTGGTCATGATCATCATTGAAAACCGTTGGTCCTTCTTCTCCAACCTGACCCGATCCGATATGGGTATCCAGATCATGATCCGATGTTCATTCCTGCGATGGGATCAGAGCAGTTTCGAACCAGAACTCCTCTAGGTTCTTCACCTTCTGTTCCAGCTGCTTCAATCCCGTCGGTTTTGACATATACCCGTTGGCACCAGCAAGATATGCCCTCTTGATATCATCGGGAAGCTCCGACCCGGTGAATATCACCACAGGTGTCGTCTTCAGTTCCGGATCATTCTTGATCATCTTCAGAAGCTCGATGCCATCGATCCGAGGCAGCGTAAGGTCCATGACGACGAGATCGGGCCTGCGAGCGGAACTATAATTGCCTTTTCGGTGTAAGTAGTCCAAAGCATCTTCGCCATTCGTGACGGCATCACAACTGGTATTGAACACAGACCTAGACAATACATCTTTAAAGATCATCTCGTCTCCGAAGGTGTCCTCTATCAACAAAATGTGATGGCAGTTGCTCCGAACCTTTTCCATGCTATCGGCACTTTACTTAGAAGAGGTCGGTATTGAAACTTTGCATAGGATGTCATATCGATCATCCAAGGGCAGTCGTGGTAGCTCATAGACCTGTTTAATCGAACTATAACTATTATGTGCAATGAATATATTATCGCTGCTCCCATTTTCCGATCAGCAGACGAATCTATCGCTGAATCAATCCAAGGTGGGGATTTGACCACATTATGAAAACGACATGGGAATTTTTCACGACGATCATTATGAAATGATTTACGAATTCAATTCATTTTTCATATATTTTGCATTGTTTATGTGTTCTTTAGATATTATTTAGAAATCTATTCTAGTACGATAAATCCTGATTATTTTAGAAATAACCGAGGAGGGAGAACCATAGACATCACGAATGGTAAGCTGTATCTGTTCCTTGAAAGGGTTCCGCTAAGGACGCACATCATTCTCAGAAAAGAACTCTCTAGCGGTCGAAAGGTGTTGTACATCTCAAAAAGCCCCCCCGTGATACTTGGAAATCAACTTCACAGCGATGAAGGGTTACTGAACATGAGATGGCTGACGGCGAGAACGGAGGAATCCTGCATTCCGCCAATGAACCTGGTGATCCTCGAGGACACCATAGGAAAGTTCCTTGAGACCAATAAGGATGGAATGATCGTGATCAACGGCTTGGAGGTCCTGGAGATGTGGAACGGCTTCATGCCCATCGTAAAGATGGTCGAGAGACTTAAGCTGAAATTGGTCGAACCAGACAAAGCGATTTTGATCAGTCTCGACCCGAAGAACCTCGTATCTAATAATCTGACCAGGTTGGAGAGGGTGAGCGATGTCGTAATCGCATCAGCGTGATCGGTCCTCTAGGGTGTTGCCACAGGAATAAGATGAGGGGGCCGACTCCCCATCCTTTATTTATTTGAGGAGTATTATTATTGTCCCTGATTCAATGAAATCATTTCAATTAAATGATCGCTGACCGAATTGGTCGGCAGGATGAATGATATGAGAGAAGGCGATATTATCGAGCAATCCTCAAGGTCCAAAGAACAGGACAAGGACGGCATGGAAACATTGAGGGGCGAGCTGAGATCGATCTCTAGCGCCATATCTCACGATCTTCAAGCACCGGTGCGCAGAATAATCGGTCTAAGCCAGATAATCTCCGAGGACCACGCGGAGGGACTTGACGACGTTGGCAAGAAATATCTCGACATCATCGCATCCGAAGGGATCCGCATGGATGGCATGATCCAAGATCTTCTCACATGGTCACGGGCGGCCGTCTGTGAATGCAACAAGCGGGAGGTCGACCTGAGCAAGATCGTCAATGCGATCATCTCGGATGAGAAGGAAAAGGAAAACGCCCCTGAGATAGAAGCGACCGTTGATGACCACGTGACCGTTGAAGCAGATCCCGATATGATCGAGATGCTCATGAGAGAGCTGATAGACAATTCAATAAAATTCGCGCACGAGGGGACGGTCCGAAACATCAAGTTCGGCAAAGAACGAACGGAGGGCGGCGATATTATTTTCTTAAAGGACAACGGCGTTGGATTCGACCGATCGCGTTCCCAACGGATGTTCGATCCATTCAAACGTATGCATGGGAACGAATTTCCGGGAGAAGGGATGGGTCTGGCCATCGCAAGGCTGATCGTGAAGAGGCATGGGGGAAGGATCTGGGCCGAGTCTGCTCCGGAGAATGGCTCGACCTTCTTCATTAGTCTCGAATGATCCTTTCGTCCGGTATGACCTGCAATCGGTTTACGTGTTTTTTATCCGACCTTTCTTTGATGTTTATATAATATTCAAATCAATCGCTAATCGATGTCAGCTCAGAATGTTGGAGGGGTCAAGGTACTTCTCGTCGAAGATTCCGAGGTCGATGCGTTACTGCTCATACACGAACTGAAAAAATCTGGATTGAACCCGGTCGCAAAGAGGGTCGCATCAGAGAAGGAGCTCAGGGACGAGCTATCTCAAGACGTGTTCGACATCGTCATTTCCGATTACATCCTCCCCCAGTTCAACGGAATGGAAGCACTTTCTGTCGTTCGGGAATTGAACCCGGAACTTCCGTTCATTCTCGTATCGGGAAAGATCGGAGAGGAACAGGCCGCTGAGGCCATCAGGAATGGCGCCAACGACTATCTGATGAAGGCCAATCTCATCAGATTGGGCGTTGCGGTCAGGAGGGCGATGGAGGAGGCCCTCATCAAGAAGGAAAGGAGAAAGGCCAGGGACGATCTCGAGTCCTCTCTGGACGAACTGAGGAAAAGGACCGAGCTGCTGGACGAGACCAATAGGAAGATGCAGGCGGAGATGGCCGAAAGGAAGAAGGCTCAGAACGAGGTCACGAAGTCTCAAGAGCATCTTAAAAGCGTGATCGACAGCGCTCCCGAACTGGTGTTCTCGGTCGACAAGAACCTGAGGATCGGTACGTGGAACAAATCCCTGGAGAACCTAACTGGATACGACGAGAAGGAGGTCCTTCTTCGGGGGGTCGAGAAATTGCCCGCCTTCACCAGTTCGACGGATCTCATGAACCTGCTGAGGTCCAAGACGATTCCGCTTTCGAACAAGATCGAGTTCACGTTGACGACCAAGGACAACGTAAAAAAGGTCGTACAGACAACGGCTTCCATCATTCGCGGTACTGGCAAGGAGGACATGGGAATGATGTTCATCGGCAGGGACATCACGCCAGACATCGAGGAACATGGCCGGCTGGTCGAAGGCATGGGGTATCTCATCAAGGAAAGGGGTACGAAGACGTCGGTCGATCTGTTCACATTCCTGACGAGGGCCGGCATGAAAGGACTGTTCATAACAAGGGCCAATCCTAGCATCGTGTCGAGCTGGTTGCCGACCTCCTCCAGCATCGAGACCTTCATGCTCACACAGAGGGGAAGTGGAGGCCCTTCCCTCTCCGTGCCCTCTGAGATCGTCGCGAAGGTCGAGCGGTTCGCATCCGATGGCGGGCCGTCTGTGATACTCATCGATGGCGGACATTACCTTGTCGCGACACTCGGATTCCCGAAGTTCCTGGATATGATATTCGACCTGTCCGAGGCCCTCGCTTCGAAGAGAGCCATCCTTTTGGTGAGGATCGACCCGAACCTCTTGGACGATGAAAAGATGGCCTTCCTGGAGAACGAGCTTCTCATATTGCCGAGCCAGAAGATCGAGGACGTCGTCATCGAGGACGAATTCTATCCCCTCCTGAAGTTCATACAGGAGCAGAACGATAACAACACGCTCGTCTCTTTGAAGAAGATATCCTCAAAATTGCAGATATCGCACGTCACCGTTGCGAAGAGGGTCGAGACGCTGGAAGGGGATGGATTGATCTATGTGAGGAAGATGGGCAAACAGAGGGCTCCATTCCTGACCGAGAAGGGGAAGGCCTTATTGGCCAAGAGGAGGACCGCATGACCGTCAACACCCGATCGTTCTCATCACATGTCCTTCATATCATGGCGAACCTGTCCTTTTCTACCAGGCAGGGACAAGAAAGGGGCATTCCATTTCAGAATCATTAATTAGCGATCATATCGTACGAACGTTGGGGGTAATAGCGATCCGAATGTCCGTCCGAAGATCGCCATACCGCTCGAACCACGGTCAACGACCGAACCGATCAGGGGAGAATCTATCGTGATGGATGATGAGGACAACAACAGGGGACCGGCCCTCTCGTATTCATTTGTGCTGCGCAAGAAGTTGAGAACGTCCAGGAAAAGTTGGTCTCTCATCCCCATCATCCTAATCCTCATCGCTGTGCTGGCCATCATCGGGGAAGATGCCGTCTGGAACCCATCGGGCATCATACCAATTCTAAATATCGTTTTCATAACGCCCATATCGATACTGATATCCATATTGGCCGCGAGAAGTTATCTCAGACAAAGGTCCCTTGCCGTCCTTTTCTTGGGGTGTGGCACGCTTGCCCTTGGTACGGGAGCGGCTCTCACGATGGTGCCCTCGATCGCTTCGGTCGGCAACTCGATCGTGACGATGTATTCGACCTCGATCATCCTAGCTGCCTTCTGTCATCTTCTTAGCACTATCAGCCTATCCTCTTCCAGCTTGAAAAGACCGAAGTATGGATGGCCCGTCCTTGTCATATCATACGTCATCATCCTCGCTGCGGTCGCGATCCTGCTCGGCATGGTCCTGAACGATTTTTGGCCAGATTTCTTCGTGGCAGGGTCCGGGCAGACCAATCTCGGTTATGTGTTCTTGATGAGTGCCGTCGTCACGTTCTTGGTCTCCGCTCTACTACTCTGGATCAACAGGGGCGACGACAAGGGGGGTTTTTATTATCATTACTCAGCTGGGCTGGTCCTCATCGCGGTCGGATTGACAGGGGTGTCGCTCCAATCAAGTCTCGGCGATCCTCTGAACTGGGTCGGGCGGTCCTCTCAGTACGCCGGCATCGTTTTCATGCTCTTGGCGGTGATCTCGTCCGTCGAGCACAGCGGGACGTGGACCTTACCAATGGAAAAGGCTCTGCGCGACAGCGAGAGCCGATATCAGAGCCTTGTCGCATTGTCCCCGAACGCCATATTGGTTCTGAGCGAAGGAAGGCTGATCTTTGCCAACCCGGCGGCGGTAAGGTTGTTCGGTGTTGGTTCCTCCAGAGATATGATCGGAAAGGATGTTACCGAGCTTACTCACCTGGATCACCTTGATCGGACCGTACACAATCTCAAAAAAATGCAAGAAAACGTGATATTGCCGCCATGGGAATCAAAGTTCATCCGTTCCGACGGATCATCCATCGACGTCGAAGTTACAGGTTCCCGAGTTGGATTCGGTGACAACTTGGCGGTTCAGGTCATCTTAAGGGACGTCACCGAACACAAGAGGTCTGATGATGCTCTCAAGGAGAGCGAGTCCAAGTATCGAGGTCTATTCGAGAACATCCAGGAAGCGGTCGTTCTTCGAAAGATCATCTATGACGAGCACGGTGAGATCGTCGATCTGGGTCTGGTCGACGCCAATCCTGTCATGCTCAAGATCATTGGAGTCGAATCCATAGATGATGTCAAGGGAAAGAGATTCTCCGATCTGTACGATCCGGAGACCGCTGCCTGGGCGCTCGAGCATGTCAGAACAATGATGGCCGCAGGTGGGCCGTTCGCCCAAGAATCTCACCACAGAGTGAACGACCGTTATTACATCACGACATCTGTTCCCCTGGGAAATGATCTCACCTTCTCGACCGGCATCGACATGACCGACCGCAAGATGGCCGAAGAGGCTCTGCGAGAATCGAACGAATATCTCGAACAGCTCATAGGTTACGCCAACGCTCCGATCATCGTGTGGGATCGAGGATGCATCATCACTCGCTTCAATCATGCGTTCGAAGTGCTCACCGGCATATCCGCGAATGAGGCGGTCGGGTCCGAATTGTCCATGCTCTTCCCGCAGGCCTCGAGGGGGTCATCGATGGAACTGATCCGCCATGCGATGGAAGGGACCCAATGGGATGTCGTGGAGATACCTATCCAGCACCGCTCGGGACAGATAAGGGCGGTCGTCTGGAACTCCG
>JAJFUT010000059.1 GCA_021372315.1 Methanobacteriota archaeon | reverse complement strand
GTGCGGACCTTGCCTGTCATGACGTAGGAATAGATCATCGACCTCATGTCCTCCCTGGGCTGGCCGTAGACGCGGAGGATCGACCCTTTGATGATCCTCTTGGCCCTGTCCAGTTCGCCCGGCCTGACTCCTTCTTCCTTGAACTTCCTCAGCTCCTGGGCGAAGAGCTCCAGCACCTTCTCGGCGCGCTCGCTGGTCGTCGAGAAGAACGTGTCGATCGTCCCGATGTCCTTGTACGGGACCGGGGACGTGGTGATGTTGTAGACGAGGCCTTCCTCCTCCCTTATTCGGTGGTTCAGCCTCGAGCTTGAGCTTCCGGCCAGTATCGTGCACATGACGTCGTTCACGGGCTGAAGGTCGCTTCCCGCCTCTATTCCCGGCAATCCTATCCCGACGTACGTGTGCTCGCCGTTCCTTGGGTAGACGTCGACCGTCGCATGATGGACCGGAGCCTTCCTCTCCTTCTTCGAGCCGTTGTTCGCTATCCCGTCCAGGGTATCGGACGCCCACTGAGTTATCATCTCTGGCTGGATGTTGCCGGCCGCGACGACCGTCAGGTTCGGAGGACAGTAGTGCTTCGAGTGGTACTCGAGGAGCTGTTCCCTCGTGAACGAATCCACCGTCTCCTCACGGCCGAGAACTGGCCATGCGAGCGAGTTGTCGCCGAAGTGCGTCTGCATCAACAGCCTCCGGATGTACGAGTCCGGGTCGTTGATCATGTTGTTGAGCTCCTGCTTGATGACTCCCTTCTCCAGCGAGACGTACTCCGGGGCCATCATCGAATGGTTGAAGATATCCTCTAGAAGCGTCAGGCCGGTCCTGATGGTCTCGTCCATGGTGACCGAATAGAACGCTGTCATCTCGTGCATCGTGAAGGCGTTGAGATATCCACCAGCATCCTCGATCGTCTCGTTGATCTCCTTGTACGTCCTCAGCTTCGTCCCGCGGAACTTCATGTGCTCCAGGAAATGGGAGATGCCGTTGTCCTCATAGGACTCGTCCCTCGAGCCCGCGCTGACGCCGATCGTGGTCGCCACGGACCTAGTGTGGGGCAGCGTCTCGACGATGACGGGTATGCCCCCTGGGGTCTTGGAAATGAAAAGCTGCTGGTCCTTCACGCTCTAGTGATTCGACCTTTGCTTATTTAATCTGAACGTGAAGAGCCAACGCTGTTCTCGCTATGAATTGACGAGATACCAGTTAGCACGCGACACTGGCATTAATGACCGTTATGTCGTGCCCTCCCTATGGAACCTTTAAATCATCGTATCAATTTCTGAAGAGCATTACCGTTCATAGGAACTAGATAAGATGAGCGACGAAGGGACCGGAAACTCGATCGTGACGGAAGGCGGACCGAAGACGGATGTCATATCGAACGCGACCGTCATCGCGAGGGCGTTGGAAGGTGGGAGGATAGCCTCTGGCCTGGCCCGCACCGCTCTCAACGACGCCATCGCCAAGCACGGCGCCGACAAGGCCATCGAGTATCCGGAGACGGCCTATGAGCTCCCGATCATTTACGCCTGGGACGGCGCCGAGGTCCACACGCTCGGCGATATCGTTCCGGTTCTAGAGAACGCCGTGTCGAAGATGACCGGAGACATCTCGCTCCCGAACGCGCTTGCGGCCGGCGAGGCGCTCATGGTGTCGGCAGAGATCATCGAGGCGCTGAAGTACCTGGACGGCGCGAGACCCTACGAAGGCACGGATCACTGCGGTTTCATCCCTGACAGGGTGCTTCGCGGTCTCGGGGTCGCGCTCGTCGACGACACTATCCCCGGCATAGCGGTGCTGATCGGTCATACGGATGACCCTGCTGGCCTCGCAAAGCTCATACGGGACATGCAGGGGAAGGGAATGCTCATCTTC
>JAJFUT010000058.1 GCA_021372315.1 Methanobacteriota archaeon | reverse complement strand
GAGGTCATCAGGTCCTTGGCCAGGAGGTTGAACTTCTGCCTTTCTTCGCTCAGGCTGCGGAAGTTGATGGCGCTGTCGCCGCTGAACAGCAGGCCGTTCTCGGGACTGAAGAAATAGACATGCCCGCGCTGATGACCCCCGAGGCTCTCCAGCACCTCGAACCTCACATCGGATATGTAGAACGCGCCGACCATCCTGAACCCCGCGACCGAGCCCGAAGGGTCCCCGAAGGTCCTGACGTTGGTCGGCGGGGAGATATCGGAGAACAGTCCGATGAGCTTGGTGTATACCTCCTCGAGCACCGAGCTCTCGGAGACGGAGCCGTACGCCCTGTTCGACGACTCGATGATATCGAGCGCCCAGGGATGCATCCATGACGGGACCCCAAAAAGACCTGCCCCGCCGCAATGGTCCGCATCGGCGTGGGTGAGATAGATCCTCGAGAGCTTCGACATGTCCGCAAGGCCATACTGTGCGAGCATTCGGAGGATGTCCGGATTGTACAGACCGTAGCCTGTATCGATCATGACCATCTCGTCCGCCGAGGACAGGATCGACACGTTGCCTCCGCAGGGCATCTGGAAGCACCAGAGGTCGACCTTCTCGCTCACCTTGAACCGCTGGAGGTCGGCATAGAAGGAATCGCCCGTCGTGGCCTTCAGCGTCCTCCCTGTCTGGAGAACGCTCTGGAATACCTTCCTCGGGTCCATGTCCAGGTTAGCCAGCTCCTGAACTATGTGGTCGATGTCCGACAGGAGCTTCATGAGGAACTGGTCCTCCTTCTCGCCGATCAATTCCCTGATCTCCTGCGCGAAGCGGATATAGAAGACGGTGTCATCGAGGTTCTTCCCGGTCGTGTCGTACTCGACGATCTCGAGGGGATACCTTGACCTGAGCTGTTCCAGGAGCCAGTCGACCTTTGAAATGTCATCTATCGTCAAGGAGACGGTCAGCCGGTCGGGCGTTCTGCTCTTGTCGTCGAAGTCCAGGAACGCGATGTTGCATCCGGACGCGGTAGTGTGGTCGAGCAGTTCCAGCAATGCCCCGGACCGATGAGGGAGATAGACGTTGAACTTAAGGAAACCCAGTTTAGAAAGCGAGGTCTGGAGATAGCCGAGCTCCTTCAGCTCTCTTGCTATCGATCCATACTCCTCTTCGGAGCAGATGACCTCGAAGAAGACGACGTAAGGGTCGATCCGCCGGTCGTAATGGATCCTCTCGATGTTACCATCGTACCTCTTGACGATCTCGGCCGCCTTGTGGAGCGCGCCAGGTTCGTCCGGCATCCTTGCGATGAAATAGTATTTCCGGCCGCTCATCGAAGAACGGCCAACCGTTGCGGGGAGAAATAATTTAGCCCGATATTATCAGAGCGGGGGCAAGATCGATATTCATTTCTTGAGCGAGGAGTGCTTGACGGCGATCTTCAGGGAGTTCAGCATGCATGGTTCCACGTAGAATTCCTTCATGTTCCTGAGCTCCTCGTACATGTCCTCTGGCGACCGCCCCTTGAGGTCCTCCTCCTTCCTCACGCCCAGGCGGTACAGCGCCTCTGCGGCGTTCGCCCCGACGCCAGGTATCTTTCGGAGATTAGCTACGACCTCGTCCTTGGATGCATCGTTCATTGAACCACGATGGTCCTACCGGTGCCTCTAGCTAATATAATTTGCCAGTCCGCTGCGCCGTCTCAAGGTCTCAGGTGCACTGCCCTCATGAGCACGCCCTTGATCGATGAGCCGATCTCGTCCGGGGTGAAGCGCTCCATCATCATGTATCCGAACGTGAACGCGTAGTACGGGACGATATAGATCCAGCCGATCACTCCGGCGTACGCAAGGACGATGACCGCGATGTCGCTGAAGGGGCGGTAATGCAGGAACCAATCGATCATCGGACCGGTGCTCACCTTGTGCGCGACCCCGTCCATGACCTCATCGACGAACCCGGCGAACAGCAGGACGGCCACGACCTCCCAGAGGAAGACGACATCATTGACGAACATGAAGACGCAGAGCGTGGCCATCGCGGTCACGGTCCCGAGCCTGAACGCGAGATTGTCGATCTTACGGGCCAGGACCAGGCTGATGATCATTGCCAAGTAGAACGCCGTTGAGAACGGGGAATCGAAGACCATCAATCCGCCCATCACGATGCCCGAGATGCCTGCGAGAATGTTCGCCACCTTCTGCGAGTACATCTCCTCATCATAGGCCTG
>JAJFUT010000051.1 GCA_021372315.1 Methanobacteriota archaeon | reverse complement strand
AATGTTGCACAAGGGGTCCGGATAGACGTGTCGGGCCGGCTCGCCGCAGTGGTGATGTTGCACGGAGAGGGCCGTCAAGTTGTCGAGAAGCGATCGATATCTCTTCTTGACGGAGATCGAATGATCATTCCAGCAGACCTGGCAAGAAATGTGGTTGTTATATCAAAGAAGTCCCTCTCTATGCGACCAACCAGGAAGAGAGCTATTTCAAGTCCACTGACTCAAAAATTAGAATACCGGCTTGATAGAACAAAGGAACATCGGGGGGACAACGAATTTTATTGTTGAACCTTCAATAATTATCGAGACAAACGATTATTAGCAACCTTAGTTAATTTATTTTATTGTAATCAATGTTTCTTAAGGATCATCTTGACCTGATCCATGTCGATGACCTCGATGTTGGCCGCCGCATCGCTCGGGACGCGGAGGTTCCTGATCTCAGAATGATGTGTGACGAAGTAATCAGCACCGCCAGTTATGGCATAGGCAAGACGGGTCCTATCTGTAACTGAGGATCCCCAATTATTATCTTCGTCATTGACCTCGTCGACCATGCGGCACCAATCGCGCAGTTCAGGCGAAGGGATGATCGTATCCATCCCGGGCCTCTCAAGGATCGTGACCATCTCGTGAACATCATATCCCTTGTCAAAACAAACGTGGATGACCTCACCTATGACCGTCAAGGGTGCCAGAAGTCCATGGCCAGCCCCTTTCATTCGATTCAGAAGAGGCAACGCGCCGGTCTTATTCTCTCTGCAATCGATCAGAATGCAGCTGTCCAAAGCGAATTGCATCCGATCGGCTCATCCATCATTGACGGCTGTTGCCGCTGGGCTTGACTGGAACGTAGACCTTCGAGATCTTGCCAGTTCCGAACCTTACCGTAAGGCCATATCCCTCTTTGTTGATCATACGTTCCGCTTCCCGAGTGTATGATTTGCCCTCGAACTCTTTCTTGACCTCTTCAAGGGATCTCTTGCCGTCCATGTCCTTCCACTCCGATTAGATGGTACTACTATCTCTATTTGTAGTATTACTCTTAAAGGTTAGGTAATACATTTATTATTTGATATGATGAAATTATCAGATGGGCCAGGTAGACCTATCTATGGCGTTATGGAGCAATGCGCGCAACGTTAGACGGCATCAGCCCATGGCACTTTCGGACCAGGCTGGAAATATGTTTTAAAAGATTTGTTAGATATTCTCGTTGATAAATATGCTTGAATTCGAATTTCGATATCCGAACGTAACGTTGGGCGGACGAAAATTTGACACCAAAGTGTATATTGCAACGGGGACCGCGAAAGACGGAATGTACACCATTTCACTAGCTCTGAATCGTCAACTGTCCCTTGATCTTGGTGGGATGCAGAATCACGATGGTCTGGCATTAGAGATAGAGGACATCCACACAAAATCCGTGATCAAGGACAAGGTTAAGATTATTAAAATCAACGCGCCAAGCGATGATGGTCCTGGAGACCTCACCTTGAAGTCCCTGATGATGAAGAAGTAGAGTGTTTAAATTCTTATTACTGTATTGGCTTTGTTGCAAAACTCCAACTCGTGAACTATCGAGCTGAATGACATATTTTTTATCTCGTTATCAATATTATTATCGAAAGATTCAAGTTTGCGGGGCAGACGAAGGTCGATATCTACCTCATCGACCTCGATTCGTTGCTCAATGAGCAACGAACGTACGATGAGGTCATGATCAACAAGGTAGGACTGGCATTCGAAGCGATACGATCATATGCCGACAAATTTCCTTTCTGGCAGCCCTGTACCCCAAGCGCGATCATACCGAGACGGCGTTCAGCATGATCGGAGGGCCGTTCGGATATCTGATCAGATGCCGTTCTATAACAGGTCGGAAAAATGAGGTTCACGTTAAGATCGCCATGTTCAATTTATCGCTACTGGCTCGGAAAACGATCAGTTCACAGAACTAGTCTTGCAACAGGGTCGGACCATTGAAAACAATAACGGTGAAGTTGTAGGTGTTGAAGCAATTACCAGCGAGAACGTTGCAGTAACGCTCAAGGCTAGAAAAGCGGTCGTGTTCTGGTATTGGTGGTTTTACCTATAACCCCGAACTGATGCTACATTTTCAGCGTGGACCGCATTTCGGAGGTTGCGCCCTGCCAACAAATCTGGCGATTTCGTTTCGATGGGCAACGCGATCGGGGGTCTATCGGGTAATATGGAGGGTGCGTTCAGGGCCGAGATCGTTCTTGAGCTAGCGCTCAGCGACCCAGGAGGACCGCACGATGTATGGTGGGTCATAGGCGACATCGTTCTGGAAGTGAATCGTTTTGGCTCATAGATCATGGATGAAAAACGTAACTATGCTGACAGGACCATGACACATCCTGTCTGGGACCCTCAACGTGCTGAATGGACCAATATGCTGTGCGTTCTGGATCTTCGACGAGAGAACAGCAACCTCATGGCAAGGGGTCCCTCCGCTTCCAGTTCAGGGTCAGCGAGCGTCTTGCGTTTTTGACTGGGACACGTCAGATGAGCTTGCCAGGAGCATAGATCCCAGACTTACCTAGTTAAGGACGAAGACCGGTGGATCTCAAATCGACGGCCATTTTGGTGAAGACCTTGAGAAGACCGCGACTCGTTTCAATGAATCTGCCAGAAAAGGTGTGGATTACGATCTTCAAAGGGGCGAACATGTATACGACCGTGAGCGGTCTGCTTTTCCACCAACAGCTCCTGGCGTTCAATGGCATCCCGAGGGTTCAAAGAACTATACAATGCATCCACTATGTTCCAAAGGACCTTACCATGTCATGATGCTGGGTGCCGGAACGCTTGACACCAACGGAGGCCCGATGATCGATCATAAGGCCCAGGTAATTTATACCGAGAATAAACCTATCCCTGGACCATATGGTGCTGGCGATCGCATCGCATCACCAACGGCCAATGCATATTAGGGAGGCAGCAGTACCATCGGTCCAGCTCCGACCTTGGGTACATGGCAGGAATAAACGCGACACGGGGACCTAAAAAAGGAAACTTGAAAGAACCTTCCCTTTTTCATCCGAAGACGCACCTGGACCTTGAGAAGACCGCACCAAGAAAGATAAAAGGAAGAGTACCATATGAAACAAGAAGCCAGGATTTTGATAACGAAGGATGGCCCTTATCTCGTATCGGGCAACGTACCTCTGGCTAAAGAGATATCGATAAGGGACAAAAGAAATGTCCCCACGATATGGAAGCTCGGTGGAAGATTTCCTGACCAAGAAAGTTATGCCCTATGCCGTTGCGGTGCTTCCAAAAACAAGCCCTTTTGCGACGGTTCTCATTCCGATATCGAATTCGATGGGACAGAGACCGCTTCGAAACAACCCTACACCGAGGTGGCCGAACGCTATGAGGGAGCGGAGCTTGATCTGCTGGACCAACCTGAGCTTTGCGCAGGAGCGCAGTTCTGTCATCGCGCTGGAGGTATCTGGGACTTTGTGGAGATCGCCACCGACCCTAAGGCGATACAACTGGCCATCGAGATCGCTGGTCAATGCCCATCCGGCAGGCTGGTCGTGTGCGAGAAAGGTACGGAGAGCTCCATTGAGCCGCAGTTCGAGAAGACCATAACGGTGCTCGAGGACCCTGGTCGTCAATGCAGCGGTCCATTATGGGTGAAAGGTGGAATCCCGATCCATTCATCCGATGGTACCGAGTATGAGGTGAGGAACCGTGTGACCCTCTGCCGCTGCGGGGAATCGAACAACAAGCCCTTCTGCGACGGAACTCACATCGATATCGGATTCAAGGATTCCGACTGAACCCTTCTTCACATCGATTTGTGGATAAGGGCGCTGGCGAAGGGTATGGGAGTGCTGAAAGCGCTCTACTTCGTGCGATGGAGGTATGAGGGGAAGAGCATCGAGGAAGCCTTCGGACTCGTCGGGGTCAGCAAGTACAATACATACATCTGGCAGGAACGATGGAGCGAACATGGATATGATGGCATCATACCCAGGTTTGCCAAGGGCAAACCCCCAAGCCTTCCGAAGCGCAGAAGCTGGACATGAATGAACGACCGAGCTCCGGCAGCTTCACGACAGAAGAGGTGCGGAAGACGGTCCAGAACAAAAACGAGGATCGCTCGATCGACGGCCTCAACGTCATGTTCACGCAGCACGACAGCCTTCGGCTCTTCGACCCCGTCGAAGATCGGATG
>JAJFUT010000047.1 GCA_021372315.1 Methanobacteriota archaeon | reverse complement strand
GCCTTGACGGCCTCCATCTCCTTCAGGAGCTCCTCGGGGTCGATCACCACGCCGTTGCCGATGACATTGATGATGTTGTCCCTCAAAATTCCCGAAGGCAGAAGATGCAAGGCGAAGGTCTCATCCCCGATCTTGATCGTGTGACCGGCATTGTTGCCGCCCTGGTAGCGAACGACCATGTCCGCTTCCTCAGCGATGTAGTCGGTAATCTTGCCCTTCCCTTCGTCCCCCCACTGGGTTCCGATGATGGCGATGGTAGACGTCAATGTCACCCGGATTCCCTAACTCTGCTTGAGATAAATATGTTGGTACTCACGTGAAGAGCTGCCTGTACCTCTCCTTGACGACCGAGTAAGGCTGGTCGCACTTGAAACCCGTAGGCGAGAAGTGCGTCTTGGAGACCTTGCCGATCTCGCTCAGCCCTTCAAGGAGCCTATCCTGCCTTGGCGGTGAAACATGAAGGTCTGACGAAAGTTCGTTGTTCTCGTAGAAGAACGGAACGTTCAGCTCGTCCTTCCAGAGCTGCAGGTACTTGGCGCATCGGTCCTTCTCCGCCAGCGTATCCAGCAGCGGCATCTTCTGGATGAAGTCATGATCGATGATATCCCCGATCCAGATCGGTCCCGAAGCGCCAGCCTCGTAATCCTCGAGGATCGTCCTCTCGTGCGACGCCCTGTCGAACTTGAAGTATCCGAGCTTCGCGAGCGAAGCGTCGGCAGCATCCGCGCTCTCCGGCAGCCTGACGTAGAGGCGCATGTAATGGTCCGCGTAGAAGCATAATAGCGGCTCGATCCCCTTATCGAACATCGCCGCCTGTCTTCCGACGTATCCTATAAGCAGCCGAAGACCGACCTCGTGCCCGAAGACGCATCTGCACGGTCTCGCCTGGTACCTCCTCACGCACTTCTTTGCGTGCGTTCCGGCCAGGGGAGCGGTGTCCGTCGCGGTCATCGCCAGTATGCCCTTCTTCCTCAGACCCTGTATGGCAGAGTGCAGGAAGGGCACCGGCGTGCCGAACGGGTCCAGATCGACGTAATCGAACCTTTCATGGGCAAGAAGGCACTTGAGGTCCTCGTTCCTGACGACGCACCTCTCCGCTTGGTTCAGGTCGACGTTCCTCTGTATGACGTCCGCTGAGACCTTCTCCCAGTCATTGATGTGGAACTCGAGGTCCGGACCGACCTCCTTCATGATCCTAACGGCCCTGGCGCCCGTCGCCGCCATCGCGTCCAGCGCCCTTGTCGGCCTCACGTCCGGATGCGCGAAGAACATTACGGATACGTCGCGGTTGAAGGCCATCTGCCTGTTGTAGAAAACACGGCCCATCTTCTTCCCAGGACCGTTGTCGGTCCTGTCGACAGGCACGAGGACCCTGGTCGTCCCCTCGACGACCTCCTCAAGTTCCTGCTCCTCGGTCAAAGAAGTTCGCCCTTCATGAGCTTCATGATCTTGTACGGGAGGAGGTTCCTGTTGATCGGCGTGACCTCTAGGATGCGTACGTCGTCCCTCCTTCGTATGTCCTGTAAAAGCGGGTTCCTTGATTTCTTGTGCAATGTCAACAGGATCGGTTTCTCGACGTCCAGCGCAGCCTTGACCGCGTTGACGAACTTCTCGGACTCGACCTCGATCTTCCCGACCTCGTCGATGACGATGACGTCGGACTCCACGCAGGCCATGTTCAATGCGTTGACGCCGATGTCCTCGAGGACCTCCAGGTCTATACCGAACTTCCCGACGGTGAACTTGCTCTTGATCTCGGTGGAAGCGAGGACCCCCTTCTGCTTGGTGCGCCAATCGATGACATAGAACCCGCTGCGCCTCTTGTCATCAAGGATCGGTTCCGTTATCATGCCGCCTACCTTCAGGCCATCCGACTCCAGCATTTCGATGACCTTCATCAAGGTCTGCGTCTTACCCGCCTGAGGCAGCCCCGTTATACCGATCTTAATATTATTCATCATGTCACCGTCTTCGGGCGAGCGAAAGCTCGGCCTAAGGGATGTCACCGTATAGCGTTAAGGATTAAATAATATTAGCATAAAACGAATAATTTTACGATGATTCGCTCAGTCACCGCCGATCACTGACGTGACGAACATCAACGGATATCTCAATTCCTCGATGAACCTCATCTCCGATATTACCTCCACTTCGCCGATCCTTATCGTCAAGGTGACGTCGAGCATCGACCCGGTCAGCGTCTGGTAATCGTACTCGTCCTTCTTCCCCCTGAGCGACTCCAGGTTTATCCTGACTCGGACGTCCTTGACGAAGGGCTGCACGCGGACGCCCTCCTCTATGGCCCGCTGCAGGCTTTCCACGTTGGTGGAGGACAGAGGCGTTCCAACGAACTGGTGATAGATCGTCCCTAGCTTTATGCCCGATTCGAACACGGCGCGCTCTCTGGGACTGCATTTGAAGTAGTTCGTGGCCAGCTCCTCTCTCTTGCTCGGCATGTCGTTCGTCGCTCCCTTTTCGTCCTCGATTCCACTGCTCGGATAAAAACAATGGGTAGGAAACGATAAATCCCCTTGTATGCCTTAACAATCACGGTCAGGATGGCTCGTTCAAAGGTTTTCGTCCATCGGGGCCGCGACAGGTCCGAGGCGGCCGAGGCGATATTGTCCCAGGCGGGGATAGGTGACCTCTCAGGTGCGAGCGTCCTCATCAAACCGAACTTCAACACGTCCGATCCCCCGCCCGGATCGACAGATATCGCCACTCTCAGGGCGGTCGTAGAGCACGTCCGAGGAAAAGGGGCCGATCGCATAATTGTAGGTGACAGGAGCGGACCTGCCAACACGAGGAACGTCTTCGAAGAAAAAGGCGCGTTCGACCTGGCCAAGGAGCTGTCGTTCGAGGCGCTCGTGTTCGACGAGCTGCCGATGGAACGGTACCGAAAGGTGACGGTCGAGGGAGAGCATTGGAGCAACGGGTTCTTCATCGTAAAGATAGCGAACGAGGTGGACGCGGTCATCGGGCTGTGCTGCCTCAAGACGCACAACTTCGGAGGCCATTTCACGATGTCCCTCAAGCTGACGACCGGGATGGTCCACAGGAACAACATGAGCGAGCTCCATTCGTCGATGAGGATGAGGGAGATGATCGCAGAGATGAACACGGCCTACAGGCCGAGGTTCGTGCTCATGGACGGCGTGGACGCGTTCTTCAGGGGAGGACCGATGACAGGCAGCAGATGGAGCGCCGGGGTGACGTTCGGATCGGAGGACCGAGTGGCCTTGGACGCTGTCGGCGTGGCGATGCTCAAGCTTCACGGAACGACGCACGAGATCGAGAGCAAGCACGTCTTCAGGCAGGACCAGATCAGGAGAGCAGTTGAACTCGGACTAGGTGCCACCGGACCTGACGACATAGAACTGGTCCCCGTCAACGACGATGCCGCGGAGCTCATAGGGCCGATCGCGGACATGTTGCGCAAGTGAGACCTCCGTGTACGCTCCATCATCTTGAGCATGGCCATCATTTGAGGGTCCATTCTTCATCCCGTACCATGCTGGCGATATCAAAAGTATGAAATAAGGGCAAGTAGGCTAATGATTCAATCAAGGAGGATTTTAAAATGGAGATCACAAAGAAGGTCTACCAGTTGCCGCCGCTCAGGTACGGATACGGCGATCTGGCCCCGTTCCTGACCGAAGAGCAGCTGACCATACACCATACGAAGCACCATGCGGCATATGTCGCCGGCGCGAACGCGGCGTTGGACAAGCTCGAGAAGGCCAGAAAGGAAGGCGTAGACGCCGATCAGAAGGCCATAGCGAAGGAGCTTTCCTTCAACGTGGGCGGCTACATGCTGCACAAGAAGTTCTGGGAGAACCTGGCGCCGGCTGGAAAGGCCGGAGGGTCGCCTGGCGGAAGGCTCGGCGATGAGCTGAACAAGGAGTTCGGCTCCTTCGAGCGGTTCAAGAAGGAGTTCACGCAGGTCGCGACCAGCGTCGAGGGCTCAGGATGGGCTGCGCTCACGTACTGCATGGGCGTCGAGAGGCCGATGATAATGCAGATCGAGAAGCACAACGTCAACGTAAACCCCGGTCACAAGATCCTGATGGTGCTGGACGTCTGGGAGCACGCTTATGACCTCGACTACAAGAACCTCAGGCCGAAGTACGTCGAGGCGTTCTGGAACAACGTCAACTGGGACGACGTCCAGAAGAAGTTCGAAGAAATCGTCAAGAAATGATGATGTGGCGGCAAAAACACCTTACCTTATCTATTTATAATTCCTGCGTCTATTTTTTATAGTTTAGGGTACACTATTACTTTTTCATTTCATAGGTCATTCGATGATCGAAACAGTGTGTCCACATGGATGAAATAGCGAGGTTTAAGAAAGAGCTCAAGAACGCTCTGCTTCAGATCGATGCGAACACAGCGAAGGATATCATCTATAACAGGATGGCCGATCTTCCGCCCTACGACCGGGTGCAAATGGTCATCTCTCCGGTGCTCGAAGAGATCGGGACCGGATGGGAAAATGGCGATGCAGCCTTGGCCAATCTATACTTCAGCTCGAAGATATGCGAGGAGATCGTCCTCAATCTCCTCAACGGGAACATGAATGGGAAAGAAGGCTTCCCTAAGGTCGCGATCGCCACCCTCGAGGACTATCATCTGCTTGGCAGCAAGGTCGTAAGGATGTCGATACAATCCACTGGACAGAAGATCATCGAATACGGTCGTATGGACGTGCCAGGACTTGTCGATAAGGTCTGCGATGACGGGGTCGACTATCTCCTGATCTCGACATTAATGCTACGATCGGCCTTGAAGGTCAAGGACCTCAGGGAGAAGCTCGATTCCAAGGGGTGCAAGGTCAAGATCATCGTAGGAGGCGCTCCATTCCGTTTTGATTGGGGGCTTTGGCGCCGGGTCGATGCCGACTTCACTGCATCCTTACCTTTGATGGCGCTTGAATATATTAAGAGGGATGGGGAGCCGAAATGAATCATGAAATGACCCCGATGGAGAGAACGCTGACCGCTTTGAGGCATGATGAGCCGGACCGCGTTCCGACCTTCCTCAATCTCACCATGCATGGAGCGAAGATCCAGGGCATTCCGATAAAGAAGTACTTCTCGGACCCGGACGCCATCGTCAAAGGTCAACTGGCGCTAGGCAAGAAATTTGGGAATGATTGTTACAACGCGTTCACGTACTCAGCTGCTGAGGCCGAGACCTTCGGCGCTGAAACGATATTCTACGAGGATGGCCCGCCAAATGCCGGCAGACCGGTCATCGGATCGTTCTCCGACATCGATTCGCTCGAGGTGCCGGAGATCGATAACACGAGGTCCATGATGGTCACGATCGAGGCGACGAAGAAGCTGAAGAAGGAGGTCGGTGAGGACGTACCGATCATCGGCGTCGTCATCTCCCCGTTCTCGCTTCCCATCATGCAGATGGGCTTCGAGAATTATCTGGAGCTCATGTACTCGGACCCTGCGCGCCTCAGAGCTCTAATGAAGGTGAACCGGGAGTTCGAGGTCGATTACGCGAACAGGCAGATCGAAGCGGGCGCGACGGTCATCATGTACCTGGACCCCGTTTCGTCGCCGACGATCCTCCCGCGCGAGAAGTTCGTCGAAACAGGGTTTGGGGTGGCCCAGAAATCGATCAGCTCGATCAAGGCCCCGGTCATCATACATTTCGCTTCCGGGCGTTTTCTGCCGATCGTCGATAAGGTCATCGAGATGGGGGTCATCGGCGTCGGCGTCAGCAACGAAGAGGACCTTGGCGCCGTCAAGACGGCCTGCGGGGACAAGCTCGCGCTCGTCGGCAACCTGAACGGCCTGCAGATGCCTACGTGGACCGAGAAGGACGTCGAGGCCCAGGTCAAGGACGCGATCTCAAAGGCCGCGGCCGGTGGAGGATATGTTCTATCCGACAACCACGGCGAGATTCCTTATCAGGTGCCTGAGGACGTGCTGGGCTGGATAACCGCCTCGTGCAGGAAATACGGGAAATACTGAGGTAGGGGGCGTTCTAGTTCATGCTTCGTTCAGGCTCGAGACGAGCTTGCACACGCCGTCCAGGGCCTTCCTTCCCTTGACGGTGATCGAACACCTTACCCTGCCGTTGGCACGGCTCACGTGGCCGGCGTCGCATAACGGGCGCAGGTGATGTTGGAGATGCCCTGTCTTCAACCCAAGCTCGTCGCTCAGATCGGAGAACGACGACTCCCCTTCACTAATGTTCTGAAGTATGCGCACCCTCGATGGGTAGGACCGCGGGTCAAATGCCCTGGCGATATCTCCTTCATCGCTTTCTATGGCGTTCCTGCTCTCCTTCGGCCTTGAGGCGTTCTCCTTGAGCTTCTCGGAGATCTCCATCATCAGCTTCGTCTCCATCAGGAGGATCTGCGCGGCCGACGAGCAATCGCCGTCCTAGCAGGGCGTCCCTCTGGAGCACATGGTCCCGTTGAGCTCCTTGATCGTGATCATGGCGCCTTCCAGGTCATCGTTCCTGTACTTATCGACCGAGAGCGCGAGGACCACCCTTATCTTTTCGAGGCATTCCTCGAGGGCGGGACAGGCGGACGAGGACGACAGCGCGTCCAGGTTCTAACTTATCCGTTGGATGTTCGTCTCGGAGAGGATGTCGGTCATCCTGCTCGACAGGGTCTGCATGAACTCGTCGCCCTCGACATCAGATATCATCCAGTTAAGCTCCTGGATCTCGTTCTGAAGCGCTTCGGGCCTGGCAACAATGTCCGTATGTTCCGTCGTCATCGAACTTCATCCATATTAATAGAAATATATTAAATCTTAATATCTTTCTATTTAGCACATATATGCCAATTTAGTGACACCAATGGTGGAAATCCCTAAAGAAGTGATGGAGATGTTGAACAGCCCGCAGGCGGTGAAGGTCGTCACGACCGTTTCCGCCGAAGGCGCGCTTCGCTCGATACGTGTCGGCAGCTTGATCGCCCCCGCACCGAACCTGGTAGCTGTCGGAGCCATCTTGATGAAGACCTCCGCGAAGAACATGGAGAGCATGAAGGCGAAGAAGCAGGAGGTCGCATTGCTCATCAGTTCCGAAATGAAGTCATACCTCATCATGGCGAAGGTAAAGGACGTTCATAGGTCTGGCCCGCTCTTCGACGAGAGGAACAAGAACCTGAAGGCCGTCGGCATGCAGGCAGGAGAGGTCTGGACGTTCGGGCCTACGGGCGTATGGAACGAGAGCGCGAACTACGAATCAGGCAAGAAGACCGCGTAAAGCAAACCCCTTCAATTCATCTTATTTTTCAGAGGTCAAGGTCCAACCCCATCTTTTGATCGACCATCACGTCCACATCGCTCAATTCCATGTCGAGCACATGGCCCCCAAGAGTTCTGTCATCGCTTATGAAATGGAAGTGGAACCCTGCCTGGTCGACGGTGCCGATGTACGGCGGGGCGTAGAAGCCGATAAGCGTGCCGGTCACATCCTCGAGATGGTAGACGCTCTGTTGCTCTATGATGTCTGCCAGGGGCGGATATGGGGCCTGTTGTCCGGGGACGCTCCTCACGGTGACGTTGGAGTATGTCGAATGGATGACGAACATGCAGAACGCCTGATCGTTCTCGAGCGCCGACAGCAGCTGTTCCTTCAGACCGGTATAGTTGGCCGCCGTTATTCTAACGACCCCCTCATCATCATTGAGGTCAGTGACGCTTGCGAAGGGCGTAGGGGTACCAGGAGGCATCCGCGACACGCTGCCGTCGGCCGCAACCCGATAACAATCGCCATCTATCACGATCATCTCGCCATCAAGTCCGCTGAACGTGCCGAGACCGTATGATCCATGCTCGAGCAGCTCCCCGACAGTGATCTTGCCCCCGAGGTCGCCGTTGAGCAGTCCTTCAAGGGTGCCTATCTGGTAGATCCGGTCATTGCTCTCCTCGGTGCCGGGCGATGAGATGACGATCGCAGCTACGACGATCATGAAGACAACGATCAGAACTGGGACGAAAGGCCTGCGTTCCATGACGCGGTATGCGCGGAACGAAAATATATCATTTGAGTTGGCGGGGCACGGTCATGATGCCCCCGCGAACTGTTGATCAGGGTTCCGGCTCGAGCATGTCAAATCCCGAGCTCGCGTCCCTCTTCCGAATGGACGGATTGTCGACGAGCTCTTGGACGATGACCTCCAGGACCTTCCAGATCTTGACCCCGGCGCGCGTGCATCCGGTGATGCTCGTCTCGTTCCTCCCCGTCGCCGCATGCATGTGCAGCGACGGAGCACCGCTCTCGTCAGGAAATATCGTGCCGACACCGGCCAGCTCTCTCGGCGCGTCGATCGCCGTCCTCATCGGTTCCACCGGCGACGCCTTCCCGTCCTTCGGACCGCACACGAGCCTGCTTCCCTCGTCCAATGCGCCCAGGGCAAGCACGTAGGCCCTTTGGACGGATTCTCTCTTGGCGAACCTCTCGACGCAAACATGCAGGTCATCTCCCTGTTCCAATCTGATCACGAATATCCTGCCCGGCCTCGCCTCGGAATATCTCATGGGTCGCACCTATATTCAGTATGCGGGATGGGATATGAAAAAGCGATCCCTCGTAAGCAATTTATGATTCATGGTGTTATCGGTGAGCATCGGACCGGAGGGATGCGGGATCATGGACGAGGGGCTGGAGGAACGGATCATCAGATGGGCAACGGACAGCGGGATGTACCGCGGAAGGGTGGAGGACGAGAAGGCCAGGTTCCACCTATACGTCGAGTACCCCGAGGGGTCGGGCAACGTCATGGACATAGTCGGCCCGGCCTACAGGGACGATACGGTGCTGATCATTGCCAGGGTCACTATCGACCCTACGCACAGGACGTCCTTCGCGGCGCTGCCGGGGGCGAGGAAGGTCGAGCTCATGAACGAGATGATGCGCGTCCTTATCTTCCAGCCGGTCGGGTTCATGGCCACCCCGAGCATCGACAACCCCGAGGGGTTCCAGTTCGTCAAGGACATGTACGATGACGGGATGACGAAGGCGTCGTTCATGGAAGGCATGGGGTGGGTGCACAGATGCATCACGTACGTCGTCTGGAGGTACAACAACACATTCTCCGAGGGCAAGGGCGCCGAGGCCCCTTGCACCATGTATTGCTGACGCTTCGACTAGGTTACCAAATCTTTTATATCTTTTATTTAATCGCAGCAGGCGATGCAGGCCGCAGAGATAGTCCAGCAGCTCAAGAAGGAGCGAAACGCCGTCATCCTGGTGCATAACTACCAGCCCCCTGAGATACAGGACATCGGCGATTTCGTAGGGGACTCCCTAGGACTGTCCCAGAAGGCCGCGACGACCGATGCCGACGTCATCATATTCTGCGGCGTGGACTTCATGGCCGAGAGCGCCAAGGTCCTCAACCCTTCCAAGACCGTCATACTGCCCGAGCCTGAAGCGAGGTGCCCCATGGCCGCCATGTGCGACGCCGAGACGCTGGGCATGGTCAGGGAGAAGTATCCCGAGGCGGCCGTCGTCGCCTATGTCAACACGTCCGCCGCGGTCAAGGCACAATCGGACGTCTGCTGCACGTCGTCCAACGCCGTCAAGGTCGTCGGCGCATTGCCGAACAAGCAGATCATATTCGTTCCAGATTGCAATCTCGGCAAGTACGTCCAGAGGTTCTTCCCCGAGAAGGACATCCTTGTGTGGCCCGGCTTCTGCGCAACGCACGACAGCATCACCGTCGCGGAGATCGACGAGCTGAAGAGGCAGCACCCGAAGGCACCTGTCCTCGTCCATCCAGAATGCAGGCCGGACGTCATAGACAAGGCCGACAAGGTCGCATCGACCGAGGGCATGCTGACGTTCGCCAAGGCCTCGCCGGAGAAGGAGTTCATCATCGTCACGGAGAAGGATATGACATACAGGCTCTCCAAGGAGAACCCTGACAAGACCTTTTACCCGATAACCATGGCCATCTGCCCGACGATGAAGATGATCACCCTGGAGAAGGTCATCAAGAGCCTTGAGACGCTCGAGCCGCGAATAGAGCTGCCCGAGGACCTCATCGCCAAGGCCAAGGTGCCCCTTGAAAGGATGATCGAAATAGGACGCGGGGACTGAGACTACTCACTCCTCCGACATCGGCGCTGGACCAGGGCCGCCCTTTGACGCTATGACATCGTCGATCCTGATCAGCATTATCGCGGTGTCCGTCGCCGAGCTTATTGCCTGCTTCCCGATCCTGAAAGGCTCGATGATGTTCATCTTCCACATGTCCTCCACCTTGCCGGTGAACACGTTCACGCCCGCGTCGGGGTTCCCGTTCGCATGAGCGCTCCTCATAGCGATCAGGATATCGACCACGTCAAGCCCGGCGTTCGCGGCCAGGGTGGAAGGGATGGATTCCATGGCTTCTGCGTAAGCTTTGATGACGATCTGCTCGCGTCCGCTGACGCTCGAGGCGTATTCCTTCAGCCTGAGCGAGATCTCCATCGCGCTCGCACCCGCGCCGGTGTTCATCCTGCCGTCCTCCATCGCCAGCCTGACCACGTTCAACGAGTCATCCAGCGAGCGGTCGGTCTCCGATACGACATGTTCCGTTCCTCCCCTGATCAATATCGTGACCGCCTTGGGGTTCTTGCATCCCGTCACGAAGGTCATCTCGACCTCCTCCAGCTTCCTAGCCTCGACGAGGTCCGCATGACCGAGGTCGTCCTTCTCGAGATGCGCCGGGTCCCCGACGAGGTTCGCGCCGCATGCCTTGGAAAGCATCGCCATATCGGTCGCCTTGAGCTTCTGCATGGCATAGATGCCCTTCCTGGAGAGCATGTTCCTCGCCTCGTCCCCAATGCCCTTCTGGCAGAAGATGACGTTCGCTCCAGTGGCTAGCAGACCTTCGACGAGGTCGCGCTGCTCCTTCTCCTCCTCCTCGAGGAACGCTTGCATCTGCGTCGGGTCGTCGATCTCGATCTTCGCATCGACCTGGGTCTTCTTCATCTCGAGAGCGCTGGTTATGAGGGCGATCTTTGCCTTCTCCACCTTCTTCGGCATGTCGGGGTTCATCGGGCCCTTGTCAAGCACCATCCCCATGATCAGGCTGGTATCGACGACCGAACCGCCGACCTTCTTCAATATGGAGATGTTCCCCAGGTTTACGACCGTCTTTCCGCCGACCTTCTCGGATATAGCTTTCGTGGCATCGACGGACAGCTCAGCGAGCATATCCCTGACACCGACGACGGCCTTGCTCATCATCGACGTTCTGGCGATGTTCAACAGAGATTTCCGGTCCTCGATGCCGATCGGGCGCGAGATGCTCTCGAGGACCTCGATGGCCTTCTTCGAGGCCATACCATAACCGCGGGCTATGACCGTCGGATGTATCTTCGATTCGCTGAGCTCCTGCGATTTCTTCAGCAGTTCCCCGGTGAGAAGCACAGCGGTGGTGGTCCCATCCCCGCATTCCTCGTCCATGGCCTTCGCCACCTCGACGAGCATCTTAGCGGCGGGATGCTGGACATCCACCTCGGTCAGGATCGTGAAGCCGTCGTTCGTGATAGTGACGTCGCCGAGCGATGAGACGAGCATCTTGTCCATGCCCCTCGGGCCTAGTGTCGTCTTGATCGCGTCCGAAATGACCCTGGCGACCTGGACGTTGGTGTTCTTAGCGTCACGTCCCCTGTCGCTGTTGTTTCCTTCCCTCATGATGTATATCGGATTATTGTTGGCACCCATGTGATTTCCTCCTTAGTCTACGCTTCGCTGGTCTTAAACGTGTAGTCTAGTGCGTGCGAAGATGATAAAGTAATCCAGCCTACGGAGCGGCCTCAAGCCTCCGTTGCCTATCGATATTATGGAGCTATCGTCAGCAAAGCGCCAGGGAAATGCGTCTAAATATTTGCCTGGAATCCGTACCTTCTTAATTGATACTGTCTGAAGGAACGCAAAAGGCCATGTTCGATCATGCTCCCGCTAATGGAGAGACAGGAGATGGGCAAGGCGAAGAAGAAGGAGACATTGAGGGCGTCGCTCAGGGAGTCGCTGAAGAAGGACAGCGATTCAGTGAAGAACATCAGGTCGCACATGAAGATGATATGTGACATCTGCACGAAGGAAGGGGTCGAACCGGAGACGCTCCTGTTCGAGATCAACATCATCAGGACGCTATCGGAGGTCAAGCTGCATGAGAAGATGATCGCCTCGGCGATGAGCGAAGGTCACGAGATATCGCCGACCAGGAAGAAGGAGGTAAAGAAGGAGTTCTTCAAGTTCCTAGACGTCATCGAGCTTCATGGCCAGGAAGTCTTCACCACGATACAGAAGAAGGGCGAATGCCCCGGAAGAGACCTTCCAGCGGGGCCCGAGGGCGTTCCGAACGAGATGCAGCAGTATAGATCCACGAATGAGCGCCTGGATTATATCCGTTGAGCGGCTTGCATCGATGTCACACTTCTCCCTGAACTGCGACATGATCGTTCAAGCGATCGGGATGCAATCTGTTATGCTTCCTGTATGCTATCACGGCGAAAAGGGGAAGTCGGTCAGGGGAGGAAAAGATGGCGATAGAGATCAACGTTCTGACGGGTTCAAGCTCGATCGGCGGGAACAAGATACTTATGAAGTTCGATGGGAACAACGTCCTGTTCGACTTCGGATATGATTATTCGGTCGACAAGCTCTATTTCGATTCATACACCAACGTCCGGCCGAACAGGGGAATACACGACCCGCTGGCGTTCGACATGCTCCCGAGGCTTGGCATCTATCGGAAGGACATGATCACCGACGATTGCAGGGACGAATGCTCGAGCTTCCCCCATTTGAAGATCGATGCACTTTTCATATCGCACGCCCACATGGACCATTTCGGCATGTCAGGTTACCTCGATACCGACATCCCGTTCGTAGCCACGCCTATGACGCTGGCCTTGATGAAGGCGATCATCGATATTACTTCAGGACCGGGGACCGAGGCGGCCTATATGAGCGAGAGGGAGTGCGTCGAAGGATTCTTCCTGAGGACTTCCAGAACCGCAGACAGGATCGGCAGGAAATTGATCTCGACATCCAACCCGGATGGTCTGGAGGAGTTCCTCAGCAGCTCCCCGCTCAAGACGAAGGGCATCGTAAGGGAACGATGCGGTTCGCTTCGCGACCTCGCCTTCGAAACGAGATGCTTCGAGGTGGACCACTCGATCTACGGCGCCGCTGCCTTCGGCGTGAGGACGTCGGACGGTTGGGTCATCTATACCGGGGACCTCCGCACGCACGGCATCAACGGGCCCAATACTCAAAAGTTCGCTGAAGAGGCCGGCAAGCTAGGTCCGAAGGTCCTCATGATCGAGGGGACGAGGGCCTCGAGGCTGGAGGAGGTGGGCGGCATCACCGAGGCGGAGGTCGAAAGAAGATGTCTCCATGAGTGCGAGGGGATCGACGGACCGATCATCGCGGACTTCGGTCCGCGCAACATCGAAAGGCTCGAGGCATTCGGCAGGATCGCCTCGTCCGTTGGGAGGGACCTGGTAATCACCGCCAAGGACGCATATCTGCTGGATGCGATGAAATGCGCCGACGGGCGGGACAGGTTCGAAGGGATCAGGGTGCTCAAGCTGCCCCGGGAGAACAGGCAAGGGTACGAGTCCTGCACCCTGGCGGCGCATGAAGGTTCCATCATAACGCTCCAGCAGCTCCGCGACAGCCCGAACGGACACATCATCTGTTTCTCACAGTACGACATGCCTCATCTGCTGGACGTCAAATCCAAGGGCGGTCTTTACCTGTATTCAGGCAGCGGCTCGTTCGATGAGGAACAGGACCACGACTTCGAAAGGCTGGACAATTGGATCAGGAAGTTAGGCATGCGCAGGGTCGGATTCGAAATGGTCGAGAGGATCAGCCACAGAGGCGAAAAGGTCATGGTCCCGGAGTTCACGCCGGGTTTCCACGCCTCAGGCCACGCATCGAAGGAAGTGTTGAAGCAGCTGGTCGAGACGATCAGGCCCGAGTACATCATACCGGTCCACACCCAAAACCCAAAATTCTTCGTCGAGAACATATCCTGCGTCCCGAGGGAGAACATTCTGCTGCCCGAGGACGGGAAGAGCATGACGATATCGTGATGGCATCGACCGGGTGGAAAGAGAACGATCCTCATGACGTTCAAGGGGAGATCTTAGAGAATGGGTCCACAAATATGCGCCCATTCTTGACCTTGACGTCGTACGTCTTCAGGTCCTTAGTGTCCAGGGTCTTTCCCCTCGGTGACTTGGCGTCCGTGCCGTAGCTCTTGTCCGCCGGCCCCAGCAATGCCTCTCCGGTGATGATATCGAACTGCGCATAGTGAAGCGGGCAGACGACGATGTGACCGCCCAGCGCGCCGATGTTCAGAGCGGCGCCCTCGTGCCCGCATCTCCTGCTGACAGCGAAGACCTTGCCCTCATACCTGCAAAGGAGGACCTCCTCGCCCTCGGCCTTGACCGCGACCATGCCACCCTCGGCCAGGTCCCCGTCCGCAGCTACGTCGACGTACATGAGGTCACTCCATCTCCTTCTCGGGGAACTGCATCAGCACGTCCGGGTCGGTGACGTCCTTGTGAACGAAAAGCCCGCACCAGCACCGCTTCATCTTGTCGAAGTGGGCCTTATGCCAGGGAATGCAAGGACAGACCTTCCTCATGTCCTCCTCCCGCACCCCTGTCAGGCCCTTACAGGGGCAGAAGGGGATGCCGTGCCTCTCGTAGAGCACCATCTCCTGTTCGAGGCAGTAGTCGACCAGTTCGGCGTCCGGGGTGAACTTGAACCCCAGCGCGTCGATCACAGGCTCGAACTGCTCTCGCAGCGCCCTCTTCCTCGCTTCGGCGTCCATGTTCACTCAGCTCAGGCCGAGCAAAGCACCGTACTTGCCCGGGTTGTAGCCTTGGACGCAGGTCTCTCCGATGTACACGATCGGGAACGAAAGGTCCAGCTTCTCTTTAGCCAGGCGCTCCCTTATCTTCTCCTTCTCTTCGGAGCTGGCGAGGTCGTAATCGACGTAATCGAAAGGAACCTTCCTATCGTTGAACCATTGCTTTGTCTTCCTGCACCAGGGGCACGTGCTCAGCGTATACATCATAACCTTTTCCAAAAGCTCAATCCTCCAGTTTGACGAATATCTTGCCGTCATCGATCTTCGACTCGAACTTGGCCAGCTTGACCTCCTTTGACATTGTCAGCTCGCCGGTCCTGATATCGAAGCTCCAATCGTGGCAAGGGCACACTATCGTGTCCCCCTTCATGGAGCCTCCGGATAAGGGGCAGCCCAGGTGGGGGCATCTGTTCGAAAGCGCGAAGGCACCATCTCCTCTGACGAAGAGGATGATCGGGACGCCTTTCGGATAGGCGGCCTTGAACGACCTTGCGGACACGTCGGAGACGTTCGCGGCAAAGGTCCATCCTTTCTCATCCAGCATCTTCAGGGCATCTCCAATTATCCCTGGATTGAACTCGGCGACTCATATAACTATTGGTCCGGGGCCGATGTCTAGAACAACATCTCGAAGGACGTCACAAGGAAGTAGACGCCGAACACGATCATTATCGCTCCAGAGACGACGATGAGCAGGTGATGCCATTTGACGTTCCATAGGCCCTTCGTCCTGTTCACCGTGTGGCTTATGAAATAGCTCCACCCCGCGTCGCAGGAGATATGGACTATGACGAAGGCCGGGAGCATAAGCAATCCATACTCGGTGGCGCTTGCGACCAGAGCCGCGCCCACGGTCGCCCACCACAGCAACCAATAAGGGTTCGTCGCCGTCGTGAAGACGCCTGCGAAGAACGAGCTCCTCGCTCCATCCTTCCCCTGGACGATA
Organism: Methanobacteriota archaeon; assembly: GCA_021372315.1. Classification (GTDB taxonomy): domain Archaea; phylum Thermoplasmatota; class Thermoplasmata; order Methanomassiliicoccales; family UBA472; genus MVRC01. Next base: position 3,841 of record JAJFUT010000047.1, on the reverse strand, counting down.
ACATCCCTCGAACGGACCATCCCCGCGCCCATCCAGATGATTATGGTTCCGCCGACCAGACCGATCATGCCGATGACCGAGTCATCCGAAAGCACGGTGTCAAACCCCAAAAAGATAAGGGCGATGAGCGGGACCTCAACGAGGGCGTGGCCCAGCGTAATCTTCAGACCGGCCTTCCTATCGTTGTACCCGTGCGCCACGGTCGCCGCGAACGTCGGTCCGGGCATCATCACGCCTGACAGCGATACGAAAGCGACGCTTGCCAGGAAGAATGCTGCCATTTCCAGCGACATCTGGTGTGCGAAAGCTTGGCACGGTATTTATCCCTTGCCCGTACCCGCAAAATCAGGAGCGAACAAAGCTCTCAAAGGTACCAGAGCTGAGTCATCGAGATGTACTGCTCGGGAACGAACTCCCGGAGCGACGCCGTCTCGACGTCCACGATCTGAACGCCGTGTATCCTGGAGTTCATTATCTCGTCTAGGCTGACAGGAGGGCTCGTGTAGTACATGTCACAATAGCGCTTTATCATGCTGAGGTCCTCGACCTCCCTCTGCCTGGGCGACAGCGTGAAGAACAAAGGTATCGGCATGATGTAGTGCGGCGGGGCGGCGAGCATGAACTTGTTGCAGTGGTTGCTGTACCTAGCGATCTTGGAAGCTATGCGCGCCTTGATGTAATCCAGTGGATCAAGGGCATGCGCGGGTGGGACATAGCCAGTCTCCACCTCGATGATGATCGTCCCGTCGCCCTTGGTCCCATAGACGTCGCAGCTTAGGCCCATGTCGATGGTGTGCTCGAGGTCTACGTCATAGCCGTCCTTGATCAGGTACTTCGCGACGATGAGCTCGAGGACGGAATGGTTGATCTTCAAAAGGTTCCTTTCACGGAGCTCGACCAGCCTTTTCTCGAGGCCTTGCATCTTGACGAGCTCCTCGGGAGAACAGTCCATTATGAGCTTCGTCATCAAAGTGTCAAGGTCCTCTACGAACTTGTCCAACCACTCACTCTCGTTTTGCACCGGTAGGCGTTCCGAGCTTATAATCATCCCCCGCGGCGCTCTCCGCTGATGATGAGCGTCAGGGTGGTCCTCACTCCCTCGATCTTCCTGATCTTCTCGTAGATGAGGTTCTCCAGGATGTCCATGTCAGGCGCGGTCACCTTGGCCACGATATCGTACACCCCGTAGACCACGTACGCGAAATCGACCTCCTTCAGGTCACCGAGGACGTTCTGGACCGATGCCTCCATCCCGATGTCGGTGTTGATGATGATGACGGCGCTCTGCATGAGGACCGTCATTAACCATTGGCAGGGGAGAATAAAATGATGACTGTCGGACCGTCACTCGCTCATGCCCGGCTCGAACACGTCCGATATCTCGCCGCTCTCGCAAGAAACGACGAAGCCGTAACCGCAGGATTCTATCTGGTGCGCTACCTTGAGCGAATAGGGCATTCCCACGAAGTTCTTCTTGACCATATCCAGCGGTTTCTTCTTCATATCATCACCGATGTACTTTTCAACGGGTCGGGCAACCGGCCTGCAAGAATTGACAATGTTCGCAACCAAGATAATCGTGATGTCCGATGATGCTCAAATCGCTCATCGCATAGTCGAATTCCTGACAATTCCCGACCGAGAGCATTTTATTCCCGTTGAGTGTTGGTCCCTTGCGGACCTGAAGGAAATTCCTATCCCTGGATGAAGAGAAGAGGGTCAGCTGATCCGAAAGGATATGATGAGCCCTATGAGTGCTGACACGGATCAGGTCCGCCTAGTCCCGTATCCTTCTGAGAATGATCTTGAGCCCGGGGCACACGTCCTCGGGGCAATAGCTCTTGTTCGCCGAGATGCCGATGATCTGCGAGTCATCGACGATCAATATGCCGGTGATGCCATCCAGGACCGCTCTGATAAGCTTGTCGAGGTCGGGCCTCTTCGTGTTCAGATGGACACGCTTCGGCGTGCTCTTCGGCCTGCTCATGTAGAAGTCAAGGATGATCTTGTAGCCGCAGCCCTTGTCATCGGTGTAGAAGCTGGACTCGCGGAACTTGTCGACGTGCTGAGCCTCCATCGCGATGCGCGTTCTCCATCCTTCGGTGTTCTTGTTGGTGTGGGTCGTGACGACCCTGTCCAGCTTCTTGATGTAGAACGATTTGGTCGAGCCCTGAGGGACCGGCTCCCCCGCTACGAAGAACTCGATCGTGTCTGGGTCGAACCCCGCCTCGATGGAGAAATCCTCGACGGGGCTGGACTCGTACATTCCGCCGTCCAGACTATCATCTTCTGACAAGTGCATCCCAGAGATTAATATGCTTTGAGATATTAATTTCTTCGGATTTGGTCAGCTCACGGCACGAGCCTGTTCCTGTCCCTCGGGAAGAGTATAGCCTCCCTGATGTTCGGAAGACCGAGCATCTTGACGACCAGCCTCTCGATACCTAGACCGAACCCTCCGTGGGGCGGCATGCCGTAGGCGAAGGCGTTGAGGTAGAACTCGAAGTCCTTCGTCTCCAGTCCCTTCTTCTCCATGCGTTGGACGAGCTTGTCGTACCTGTGCTCCCTCTGCCCTCCCGATGCCATCTCCTGCCCCTTGTAGTCGAGGTCGAACGAGAAAGAGTGCTGCGTGCCGTCCTTCTCCATGATGTAGAAGGGCTTCGCCTCCTCCGGGTACTCGGCGATCCAGTACATGTCGTTGCCCTTCTCGGCCATCACATCACCGAGGGCCTTCTCCCCTTCGGTTCCCAGGTCGTCCCCGTAGTTCAGCTTCATCCCCGCGGCGTTTACGATGTCCAGCGCGTCCGAGTATGTGACGACGGGGTACGGCAGCTTCGGGACGGTCACGGTCGCTCCGATCTTCTCCAGATGCTCCTTCCCCTTATCGGCGACACCCTGGAATATGTGGTGCGTCACTCCTTCTAATACGTCCATGACGTCCCTCTGCGATTCGATGAACGCCATCTCGGCGTCGAACGATATGAACTCGGAGACGTGGCGGACCGTATCGGACAGTTCGGCCCTGAAGGCCGGTCCCAGCTCGTACACGCGGTCGAGGCCGGTGGACATGATCATCTGCTTGTATAGCTGGGGCGACTGTGCCAGGTAGGCTTTCTTGTCGAAATACTTCAGCTCGAAGAGCGACGCCCCGCCCTCGGCGCCGGAGGCGACTATCTTAGGCGTGAACGTCTCGGCGAACCCATGTGAGACCATGTACTCGTCCAGGAGCTGCAGCGTCAGCGATTTGATCTCGAAGACCGCCCTGTTCTCGGGCTTCCTGAGGTCCATGAACCTGTTGTTGAACCTCGTGTCCATCTCGACGTTGACCTTATCGACCACGCCGAGCGGCAGTGGCGACATGGCCGTGCTCAGGACGTCCATCGCACTTGGGACGATCTCGTATCCCGCCTTCGCCTGGTTGCTTCCCTTGACCATGCCCGTTATGGAGACGACCGACTCCCTGGCGATGCCCGAGAGCGCGCTCATGAGCCCTGGCTCGATCTTCTTCTTCGGGGCGGTGATCTGTATCGTTCCGTACCTGTCCCTCAGGATCAGGAACGATATCCCTCCAAGGTTCCTTACCTCCTGCACCCATCCCTTGACGACGACCTCCTTCTCGAAATCCTCGCTCATGATGTTCTTAGAATTCTTGACTGGAACCTCGCTCATCTGTTCAACCCTGTCCTAAAAGCCCATGACCGTATTTAATTTGGTCGATGGGGCCGTTCCAGATGATGCTAGGCCCACGTCCATGGGCCGTTCGGACCATGCGAAAAACTTATCTCCCGTCCGCGCTCTTTGAACCTGCATGGCAAAGGTAACTATCGACCAGAACGAATGT
>JAJFUT010000036.1 GCA_021372315.1 Methanobacteriota archaeon | reverse complement strand
AACTTGGTGCAGAACGCGGTCCGTCACGGCGGGAACATCACTACCCTACATTTCATGATCGAGAAATCCGAGGGCTCGGTTTCCATCATCTGCGAGGACGATGGTGTCGGGATGCCAGCGGAAATGAAAATTAAACTATTCGCGCGCGGTTTCGGAAAGGACCATGGTCTGGGCCTCTTCCTTTCCCGCGAAATATTATCCATCACAGGGATTAAGATAACCGAGACCGGGGAGCCGGAACGAGGGGCTAGGTTCGTCATGACCGTGCCCAAGAACGGGTTCAGGATGGTAAGCAAGGATGGTTCAATAATTATGACACCTGCCCTTTCGGCAGGAATCGATCAATAATTTCGGTCATCAGGTCAAATCGGTTTAAAACGGCGTAATCACAATTGCACCCACATTTACATCCCTGTTCTGTAAGGCAATATCATCTATGTCATTGGGCTAACATCGGTCTGTCGGTCCATGCTCAGGATCGATAATGGTAGCTCTCCTTTGATCATCTGCCAATCCGTCATACACCATTTTTTTAAAATATATTAATCTGGCTGAAGCTTTGAGTTAGTTTTATATCGTCTGACACATATATGCATCGTCGACAGGATGGGTGCTTGAACAGCGACATGTCAGGTCCGACCATGGATCGTACTGTGTGCGCTCCACCTTGTTCCAAAGCGATGGGCGTCTGAGCCCAGGCGGAGGGAAGAAATGATGCGTTGCGCTCATATGGACGACGATGGGAAGTGCCAGGGCAAGTACAGGGGATTCATGTGCATAAAGGAGAAATGCCGCTCCGACGAGACCAAGAAGTGCAATTGGAGCACCGAGGAAGGATTCTATTGCCACAAGTTCAACAGGTTCGAGTGCATCGGTCTTGAGAACTGCGGGACCCTCACCGACTACATGAACTTCATCAGGCTGAGAAGGGAGAAGGGTCACTCCTCTTCGTAGAGCTCGGGCCTGATCCTCGGTACCATCGCAGCGATGACCGATTGTTCGGTCAGCTCCTTCCTTTTCAATAGCCCGTTCGTCAACAGACCTATAGCTCCGCCCTTCCGGCCATTCTTCTCTGTCTTGAATATTTCGTCGACCGCCTCGCCGACGCTCATTCCGGAGCGCACCTTAGATTCGATCTCAGGCGGATATTTGAACCCGGGTCCATGGCCGTGCGTCACCCGACCCATCCCGTCGATGATCGCGCATTGCTGGACGTCGTAAAGCCCGTCGTCACCTTTATAGACGCCTGCCTCGATCCCGATCCCGAGGTCATATCCGTCCAGTGACTTCATCGCCCTGCGCCGGGCCCCTCTCAGAACATCGCCCTGGAAAGGCTGCTTGCCTACGCCCGAATCTACCTCGACGGAACCTATGACGACGTCCTTGAACAATCTCTCGAAGACCGATCTGACCGCCGCGACCTTTACGGGGTTCGTCGAGCCGACGCACACCCTCAGCGGCCTCAGTAGATGCCCTTCGACGTCGATCTTTCCAGATAGGACCCTGGAAGAGCTGATGGGGCAGAAATCCTCGGCCATGGCATAAGGGACCTTGACCAGCTTCAGGGGGGCGTGCCCTCTCTCCCTCCGCATCTTGTTTATCTCCTCGGCGTTGGTCCTGGATTCCGGGGAGACGACAAGCGCCTCAAGGTCACCCATGTCGACCGCGATCGAGAATGGGTCGTCGATCTCAAGCAAGGTGTAAGGCTTTCCCTTCGTTTCGGCGTAGGAACGGACCGCATCGCGTCTATCATCGAAAGGCGTGGCCACCGATTTCCTCTCCCTGACGTATTCATCAGAGGTGATCCCGATCCGAACCTCGGCCCCGATCTCGAACGCCTTGTCCAGCAACGTTCTGTGACCCTTATGGAGGACGTTGAACGTCCCTCCCACTCCGACGGCCTTCATCACAAGAATAGGAGAGCCACTATCAGAACTATGAAGCTTATGGCGTAAAGGAACATGAGCTGACGCTTCTTCTTCTGTATCGTCGTCGTGCTCTGGTTCTTGCATTCGGACGAACAGTACTTGTCGTCGCTGACGAAGGCCTTTCCGCAGCTGCGGCAATGACGGTGCTGGGCTATCTTCGACGTGGCCATCGGACTTGTAATCGTAGCGGGGTTATTAATTCTATTCTTGCCGCCGCCGTCGGGCTCAGTCGTTCTTCTTGAAACGTCCAGGCGGGACCTGGAGCATGAACCTCAGGCCGTGGTCGGCCTTCTCGGCGGTGATCTCCATCCCTGACGAACGTAGCACGTCCCTCGAGAAACGGAGGGTGTTCATGTACGCGTTGACCGAATCCGACTCGAACATCCGTTCGAGGTCGTTCGCCGAGTACGGCGTTCCATCGTCCTCCATGACAATGACGAGCCTTCCCTGGTCCTCCTTCGTTCGAACGGACAGGTAGGTCGACCCCCTCTCCTTCCTGACGCTTTGCTCGAACAGTCTTCTCAGAGCATTCCCGAGCTTCGCGCTCCCGAACACCTCGTACCCATCCATGTCGACGCTCACCCTGAGCTTCTTCGTTCCGACGCCTTCCAATGCCGCGTCGACGACATTCGCCAGCGACATCCACTGGTGCGCTTCCGCCTCCACGAGCTCGTACGACTTTGCGATCGTCAAGGCATTGACGACCTCCTCGGCGCTCGATATCGCCATCTCAACCTCCTCCCGGTCAGCGTCGTCCTGGTATCTGAACTGCAGGAGCTGGAGGTGGGCCATCAGGACGGTCATCCTCTTCTCGATCTCCATGCGCATGAGCTCCGTCACCTCGAAGAGGTTGCGATTAGCGTTGATCGCCTGTCCCTCGGCGATGACGACGGCCGAGACGTCATGGAATATGCATACCAGGCCTTCCACGGAACCATCTTCGTTGTCGATCCTGTTGGAGCCAAGCTCCGAGAACATCGTCGAGCCGTCCTTCTTTCTGAAGCGGTACCTGTTCGCCTGAGGCCTCTCCCCCTTGATGAGCAGGTCGAGGTCCTTCGAGAGGGTCTCTTTGTCCGCTCCATCCGCCATTTCAAGGATGTTCCTTCCGGCCAGTTCCTTGCCGTAGCCGAAAACTTCCCCCGCCCTTGGCGAAGCGAAAGTGACCTTCAGATCCCTGTCCAGGACCAATACTGAATCCTGTGTGGTGTTCAGGAGGGTCTTGCATGTCTCCTCTGACATGGACGTCGCCTGCGCGGCCGGGGTCCGAATGCGAGTGTGAGTGAAACTGAGAAGGAAATGTCTCTCGCCAAGGAAATTCACATTCTTCAGCTGGGCGTCGAAGACGACCTTCTTTCCTGAACGGTCCTTGGCGGTCCATGTAAATATGCGCATCGCGTCAGTCTCGACGTCCGCAAGCCCTCGGAAAACCTCTCCTGCCTTCTGGCCATTCTCCTGAACCTCGTTCCAAAGGTCGATGAAGCTCTTGCCTATGATCTCGCTTCGGTCATAGCCGAGGAGGTTCGCGCCGGTCTCGTTGCAGTCCTTGACCACGCCCTTTATGAACAGTAGTCCGACCGGGGACGAGTCGAACATCACGCGATATCTCTCTTCGCTCTCCTGCAGGAGATCGGCCATCAGCCTGTTCTTTGTGACCTCCCTTCCGTTGAAGACGACGAACCCCTTCCCCACGTCCTCCCTCATCTTGCTGAAGGAGCCTTCGATTATCGCCCTCTCCCCGTCCTTTCGCACGAAGACGAACTCTGTCAGCTCAGATGCGCCCTTGCATCCTTTCTTGATCCCCAAGGTCAGGTTCTTTCTGTCATCCAGATGGACCAGATCTGTCATAGGGCGACCGATGACCTCCTCAGGTTCGTAACCTAGGAGCTTCCTTACCGAAGGCGAGATGTATCTCACGGTATCGTCGGGATTTACGATCCCGATGACGTCCAAGGAGTTCTCGATCATCTCCCTGAAGCGCTCCGCGTTATGCTCGATCGATTCGATGGCCTGGTTCTTCAGGACCATGTGCCTAACCAGGTTCATCAGTTCGGTGAACTGAACGCGCGGGTTCCCTCCCTTGCTGAGATAGAAATCAGCCCCATTGTTCAGGGCTTCGATCGCGACCTCCTCGCGGCCCTTCCCGGTGAAGAGGATGAAAGGGGCGTCGATCCCTCGGGACCTCAGGTCCTTGAGCAGGTCCAGGCCGCTCATGAATGGCATCTGATAATCGCTTATGATCACATCGTACGTCCTCTTCGCGAGCATTGGCGCGACATCCCTCGCGTCCCCGCATATCGTGACGTTGAGGTCCTTGTTCTCCCCCTCGAGAAATTCCTTTGCCAGTTCTAGAAGAATCGGATCGTCATCAACGTACAGTGTTTCGATCACAGGTCCCACCCTATCGATTGAATGATTTCAATTACGGGAGGCATATATTAATTGAGATACTTTATAAGATTGGTCTCGCGAACGTCTGCCACAATAGAATTCAAAGGGAGCGGACCGAGGCGTTCTGGCGGTCGATGGGATGGCTTCCTTGTAGAGGGGGCGGGATAACGGCGAAGTTCGGATCAGATCGGTGGCGTCCTAAGGTCGAGCTCGTGGTTCATGACCGTTATGCAATGGTCCGCATGGTACGACCTCGCTCCGATGCTGATGATCTCCTTCGTCCTTGAGGCAAGCTCTGACTCCTCGTCCTCCGTCAGGTTCTTGTGGTCGCTGAGCACGAACGCGACATCATCGGGGTAGTCCCTGTCGCGGTAGAATACGCCATCTTCCCTGAGATAGATCACGCTGCCAAGGGGGGTGACCTCGTCCAGCACCTCCTTGAACGACATCTTAGAAACGTAGACGCCAGGCGAACTTCTGACCTCGGAATCGGACCTCTTCAGCAACGCGTTCCTCACGAGCGCACCGGTGCTCCTCTCGTCCGGGTTCAGGTACCTGAGCTCGCTTCCGACGAATCGAACGGTCCTAGGGGGGTCTTCGGGCCCCTGCAGCACTAGGTAGACGATGACATCGGTCCTGATGTCATGTGAAAGGAAGAACGAGGAATTGACGCATCTGAGAAGGACGTCCAGCCTACCAGCGCCTCCGGCGAGGTCGTCGAGCTTGAAGTCCGGTGTCGTGTGCGCCTTGTGCCCGACGATAACGAACCTTCTCAAGACTTGTCCCCCAACTCGGCCTGGTTGCCCATCTGCTTCATCAGCTGCTTCCTGAGCTTCCTGTTGCCCATGAACCCTTTGACCGCCTTCTTTGAGTTGTTGAACTGCTGGAGCAGCAATCTCACATCCTTCGGGTCGACACCGGCCCCGCGCGCGATCCTGGTGATCCTCGAGGCCTTGATGAGCTTCGGTTCCTCCATCTCCTCGTCGGTCATTGAGTCCATGATGATCCTGAAGTTGTGCAGGCGCTCCTGTGTTTCCTCGATATCGATCTTCTCTTGTACGTTGCCCGGAAGACCTGGCAGCATGGACATGAGCTTCTGAAGCGGACCCATGTTCGTGAGCATCTCCATCTGGTCATACATCTCCCTCAAGGTGAACTTACCGGACATGATCTTCTTCGTCGTTTCCATGGCCTGCTCTTCGCTTATGTTGTCCGAAGCGGCCTCCATAAGCGACTCGATATCGCCCATCCCGAGCATCCTCGATATGAACCTCGTCGGTATGAACGGGTCCAGGTCCTCGAGGTGCTCCCCAACGCCTATGAAGACGATAGGCGCCTGGGTCTTGGATACTGCGCTGAGCGCGCCTCCGCCCTTCGCCGTTCCGTCGAGCTTCGTCAGGATGACGCTCGTGACCCCGACCGCTTCGTGGAACGCCTGGGCCTGAGGCCCTGCCTGCTGACCGACGGCGGCATCGAGGACCAATATCCTCTCGGACGGTTTTGCGACCGATGCGACGTCCTTGATCTCCTGGATCAGGTCCTTCTCCAAGGCGTGCCTTCCAGATGTATCGATTATGATGACGTCGAGGTTGCTGAGATGCTTCATGCCCTCCTCGACGATCTTGACCGCGCTCTTCTCTCCGGGCATCCCGAAGAACGATATGCCTACCTGGTCGGCTATCTGCTGCAGCTGGTCGTATGCGGCCGGACGGTGGACGTCGGCGGCTATGACCCCTACCTTGAAGTTCTTCTTGTGAAAGTATCTGGCGAGTTTGCCAGTCGTTGTTGTCTTTCCCTGTCCGTATAGTCCGACCATCATGATCGTCTGTTTGGCCAAGGGCAGCTGCTTCCTCTCTCCGAGGATCTTCACAAGTTCCTCGTGGATGATCCTGATGACATGCTCCTTGGGGCTCTTCCCGGCAGGGGGCCTTTCTGATAGCGCGCGGCGCTCGACCTCCTTCGTGATCTCGAGGACGAGCTTTACATTGACGTCGGCCTGGAGCAGCGCACGCTGAATGTCCTTCGTGACCTCCTTCACCAGGGCTTCGTCTATGACGTTGGACCTGGCGATCTTGTGAAGGACGTCCTTCAGGGATTTACCTAGACCTTCCAATACCATTTGTCGCGCACCAGGCCTATGCACAATCTTTGCGAATATAAAATCCTTCTATCGACTGGAATCACGAGCAAAAGAACCAAAGCAATATGCACAGCAACAAGGAATAAAGAAAAAGTTTGGGAAGGGCTAGCCTTGTCAGAAGGGATGGGATGCACTCTGAAAACTAGCCCAGACCTTCCCGAAGTCTATTATAATTATCACGATATATATACTTTTTCTCAATATAATTGTGAGAATTTTAGCAAAAAATATGAAAATATTAAGGGATTTTTAAAGGGTTTGCAATCTAAAATCACTGATAGCCAGACTTCTGCAGCATCATCAGGTCTTCTGTGCTGAGCTTCTCGCCCTTCTTGAACTTCTCGAAGATGTCGTCGGCCTCTTTCTGAGCGGTGGAGTCGTCCTTCTTCTTGCGGGCCTTCTTCGCCTTCTGCTTCAGACCGGTCAGGATCTTGTCGTAGTCGTGCACCTGTCGGATGTTGTCGATGTGCCGGTGGTGCTCCTCATCGGCCTGGTTCTTGGTCTCGAGGAACATCTCCTGGGCCTTGTCCGCCTCTTTCCTCAGGGCGTCGGCCTTCTCATAAAGTTGGATCATGACGTCGTGCTCGGTCTGAGCCTGTTCGGCCAGTTCGCTGACCTTCTTGTGCTCGGCCTCTGCAGCGTCCCTCGCCTCGCGGAGCTCATGGATGGCGTTCTTGACCTCGGCGGTCTGCTCGGACGCCTTCTCCCTGTCCTTGATCTCCTGATTGAGAGCCTTGATCTTCTCGATGATCTCCTTTTCCTTGTCCTTGGTCAAAGCCTGGGACTGGTGGAAGAATTCGAGCTGCTTCAGGTCCTTTCTGAGCTTCGAGACCGGCATCTGTATTGGGCCATCCTTGACCTCCTTGGGTGCGCTGGTCTTCTTGAGCTCGGTGACCTTTTCGTCGATAGTCCTGACGATCTTGTTCTTCTCGTCACGCGCCGCTTTCGCAGCCCGGACCTTCTCGTTCAGCTGGTCACGAAGCTCGCGGTGCTTGGCGGCGTCATCAACTAGTTTGCGGACCTCTGCGTTCAGTTCGTCGCGCTTCTGGACCCATTCCTTGGTCTTCTCGTTCAGTTCGTCACGCAGTTTCTTGTGCTTTTCAGCCTCGTTATTGTTGGCCATTCGCTTCTGGTCGAGGTCCTCTAAAAGTTCGGTCATAAACATTCACACCCAATAAGGTGGCTCACTTCAGGCGAGTTGGACATAAAACATTTCGTTTATAAGATTTTCGCCTGTAACGCCCCTTTAGATAGGATTTGCCAGATTTCCCGAGTCACTCGAGGTCCTTTTCGTCGTAATCCTCATCCCCGGAGGGGGGTCCCGTCGACTTGTCGAGCTCTACCTCGTGCCAGTCACCGTTCCTAGGGCTCAGAGTGGCATCCTTCATCACGAGCCTCACCTTCAACTTCCCATCCTCGTAGAACACATGGGCCGTCTTCACCATGGAGATGTAATAGCATACGCGTTTCCCTTGCAGGCTAAGTCTCTTCTCGGTACATTTCACTAGCCCGAACTTCTCAAGGTCCTTTATCCTTCTATAGCAAGCGGCGATCGGAATGCCGTTCTGCCTGGCGATCTCTTGGGCGCATCTCGGGGCCCGCACCGTTGCCACTAGTATCTTGATAGCGTAGGGATCGGTCAGCAGCTGCGACACCAAAAGAAAATCCACCATGCTTCTCCACGGGGGAAATGCGGTCAAGGATAGATAACCGTTCTGGGTCGTATCAGATCATAGGAACGAGCGTCGGTTCGCGGTCCCCGTCCTTCGTTACGAACTCGATGTGATAGTACGGCGAGAACGGTTTCTGCCCACATATAAGCACCGAACCGTCGATGTTCTGGACCTTCAGGTGCATCTTGGCCTGGTGTGCCAGGGTCGGTATCGAGCTCGATATCTCCGTGGCCTCGACGATGAGCGAATGGCCCGCCCTCCGCATCGCATCGAAGAAAGGCGTGATGTTCGGCATCACGTCCCTGCCGTACATATCCTCCAGGGCGTCGAACCCGATGATCGCGACATATGGCTTCTCGGCCTTCGATATCCCGTAGCTCAGACGGTCCAACCGGATGTCGTTGTTGGCGTCATTGCCCTCCATGACCTTGACGAACTGATGGTCCTGACCCGAGTGCTTGCCGTTGTCAAGGACGCATAGTAGGTCGGCTAGCCTGTCAGTTCCGATCTGCTGTCTCAACATCAGATCCATCTGATCATAGTCCAATGAGTACTGAGGGAACCAGAACAATCCTCTCTTCCGAGAGAGATGGTCGATGACGAAGAGGTTCTCCAGCCAAGCGATGGCATCTTGAGGAACGTTCTTGCCTATCTCGATCAGGGTGAGGCCTCCCCTCGGGAGTCCTTTGAAGACCAAGTCCAGTGACGGGTGCCCCATGCTGATCCGTGACGAATCGGATTCCACCTCTGGCTCCCTTCTTTTCCTCTTGGAGCTCCAATCGAAGGTCTGGTCCTCGAAGATGTTGATCCTCCCGTCCTTCAAAGTGAAAAGGTATTTCCATTTGTGGACCGAAGACCCCCTGAGCTTCTCGATCACGAGCATTCGCGTCCTGCGTCCCTCGATCTCGCCTACATGCATTGAGATGACGCCGTCGCCGAGATAGTCCAACGGCGTCTTCCCCGAGCTTTCAAGGACGTAGGCGATGTTCGTGTTCGAATGCTCCACCATGTCCTTCTGCAATGTATTCATGATCTTAGGGGCGCTTATCCCGTATGATTCGGACAGCGCCTCGATGGAGTCTAACACGATGAGTGTCCTCGTCGGAAGATTGCTCTCGACGACGTCGTAAGCCATATCCAGCTCTGGCATGATCGAGCCTATGTCAAGGACGATCGAACCATCCTCAGAGATCATGTCCAGTTCCTCGCCCTCGGGGCCTATTCCACCGCTTTCGATCTGCCCTTCGAGCTTGTGAAGCTCCGTTCTGACGACCGAAGGCGTCTTTTCGGTATCCAGAAGAGCGCTGAGGAGCCCGTGCGTCACATCAGCCAGCTCGTCCCTCTTATCGACAGGCCGGTCCCTGTCGCTCGGAGCGGTCTTCCTTAGGAACTTCTTCCCCGCCTTCAGTATCTCGTTGTTCCTTGCCTTCTCTCTCAGCCAGGGGAACTGCCGGAACAGGGCCTCGTCCGAGACCCTTGTCGAAAGGTAATAATCGATCTGCTCATTGAATATCTCCTCGATGAGCTGAAGGGCGAATGTGGTCTTGCCAGTACCCGCGTCGCCTTTGATGATGAGGGAGTGTCCTCCCGGTGATCGGAAAAATTCCAGGATCTCCTTTGGAACTTTTCCAGTCGATAATGAATCATTTTCCATTAGGATATAAAATTAGAATGAACGTATTAAAGAGTTTTCCGTTAGTTATCACATACCATACTTATCTGAAAAACGTCAAAAAGTTGCATGTCTTACGTCGATCTTCGAGGTTGAAAACAAAAGAAAGGCACAAGTTATTAAATTGTCAAGGGAATTGCCCCAACCTTATTGAAAGGGTGTTAAAAATGCTTCTCTGCCCATTGGACTATCGCTACGGGCGAAAGGAGATCAAGACCATATTCTCCGAGGAGAACCGTCTCCTCACCCAATTGAAGATAGAGGCTGCTCTGGCGAGAGCTCATGCCAAGCTCGGGAACATCCCGAAGGAATCGGCGATGGAGATCACGAAGAAGGCAGACCTGAAGTATGTCTCCAACGAGCGTGTGAAGCAGATCGAGGCCGAGACGAAGCACGATGTTATGTCGGTCGTTAAAGCCCTCTCGGAGCAGTGCGGGGAGGCCGGCAAGTATGTCCACCTAGGTGCGACGTCCAATGACATCATCGACACCGCGAGCGCAGTACAGATCAAGGAGGCCTTGGACCTGCTGGACAAGGACCTCGACAAGCTGATCGCCACTCTCGCAAAGATGGCGAAGAAGCATAGGAAGACGTTGATGGTCGGCAGGACGCATGGCCAGTTCGCGATCCCGACGACGTTCGGCTTCAAGATCGCAGGTTATCTATCAGAGGTCATGAGGCACAAGGAGCGCCTCGCGGAGATGCGTTCCCGCATATGCGTCGGTAAGATGTCCGGCGCGATCGGGACCGGGGCCGCTCTGGGCCCGAAGGTCCTGGAGATCCAGGACATGGTCATGGCTGACCTTGGCCTAGGCGTCGAGGAGGCCGCGACGCAGATCGTCTGCCGAGACCGTTACGCCGAGCTCGTATCATTCCTCGCGATCACGTGCACGTCCTGCGAGAGATATTCGACCGAGATCAGGAACCTCCAGAGGTCCGAGATCATGGAGGTCGCCGAGGCATTCGACGCTAAGAAGCAGGTCGGCTCGAGCACGATGGCCCAGAAGAGGAACCCAGTCATATCGGAGAACATCTGCGGGCTGTCTAGGATCGTTAGAGCGTTCGTAACGCCAGCCTTGGAGGACATGGTGCTCTGGCATGAGAGGGATCTCACGAACTCGAGCGCCGAGAGGTTCATCCTCCCTCATGTCATGGTGCTTTCCGACGAGATACTGGTCAAGATGGAACAGGTGTTCTCTGGCCTCGTCGTCTACGAGAAGAACATGCTGAGGAACATCGAGTCTGCGAACGGCATGATCATGGCCGAGCCGGTGATGATGGCCCTTGTGTCAAAAGGCATCGGACGCCAGGATGCGCACGAGATCGTAAGGTCATCGAGCATGAAGGCCGAGGAGACCGGGAAGTCCTTCAAGGACATGCTCCTCAAGGACAAGCAGGTCGCCAAGCTCATCAAGAAGGAGGAGCTGGAGAAGGTCATGGACCCGAGGAACTACATCGGTGTAGCTCCCGAACTGACGGACAAGGTCGTAGAGAAGGCCAAGATCGTATTGAACAAGAAATGATCCTGCCTGAACGTAGAAAAGGATTATATTCAGGTTCATAATAACGGGGTCTTATCGGGCAGCTAGATCAGCTGGAAGATCGCCGCCTTCGCAAGGCGGAGGCCAGGGGTTCAAATCCCCTGCTGTCCACCTTAATCTTTCTAGCATCACTTAATCGTGCTCGGGATTTCCATGGAGCAATACTCATCGGATTAATTCGTTTAGACATGGTCTCAGCCATATGTTGCGGTCGTTCTCGATCTTCTGCAGTGCTGATGAATTATATTGTCTCATGAAGACGAATGGCGAATTCTTCGGCGTCCTTGAGATCCTCAGCATCAGGCCTTCCTTTGTTAAAACCACCAAAAAACCTTAGGAAGCCGTTCGTGTTATGACCTTTGCAGCTGAACTCGTCGATCGCCATATAACCATTCGATTGCAGTCTTTCCCTCGGTGGTGAACGTATCTCAGCGACATGTTTCTCGAATATGATGTCTCCTTATCTTTCGATCATGACTGCACCGACGGTCGAGAATATGACGGTCTTCCTTCCATCGGCCGCCGGCAGTCTTTCTGCTAGTTCAAGCAAGTTGGAATGGTTCTTGCCATCGTATATCCCAGAGCCGAAACCTATCAGATCATATTCCAGGATCTCCTCTGGAACGACATCCTCTGGTGTATTGACCTGCGTATCAATAACCTTAGCAATTACATTCGCGATCTTCTCAGTGTTCTTATGGTGGTATGAGCTCAGAATGATAAGAGGCCGCATCGGAAACAAATACGCGGTGTCAAATATGATGATTGGAGAAGCATCTTCAAGATAGCGAGGTCGTATTCGAATTCGATGGAATTTAAATGGATGGTGGTGAAAAAAGACACATCAGTCGATCTTTATTCCTTTGACACCTGACAGGTCGACCGTCGCCGGACTTTTTCCGTCCATTTTGACGATCTTGAACTTTCCGGCGATCGTCCTTTGCTTACCATGCTTGTCAGTTCCAGTTATTGAAAGGTCCAGGGTCTGGGGCTGATGCTGGTCTGGGTCCATCCTGTCGATGAAATATCTTGCCGATTCGAGATGGACGAAGAAGACCAAGGTGTGCTCGATCTTGCTGGTCTCCTTCTTATTTTTCTCCTTGGACCCGGGGATCTCCTCGACCTTCTGATAACGAGCAGCAAGAAAGCCGCCGATCCTTACGCCGTCGCTCTTTACGACGGCATCCTCCATCCAAATGTCCTCTGTTATTTGGCTTTTAATTTTCGGCATTTGAATCCTCAGATACCTGTTACTCTACAGACTTCGTATAATTGAAATATTCGATTTGATCGAAATGATGTTGAATGAAAACAATATCCTTTTAATAGATAGTTCGTAAATTATAATGTGATTACAGTAAAATGCGGGAATGGAGGAAGGGAATGGAACGGAATCTGGATAAGAATGATTGCGGTTCCAGGCCATTGAACGGAACAGATGCTTTCATCCTATACACGATATTATGGTTCGTGATCTTCATACCGATGTATTTGATCACATCTGCATTGGACCTATCTAATTCCGCATCTGGTACTGTCATTTATATTGGCGTAACTCTGATCGATGCGATGATGGTCCTCGTCATTATCTTCCATAATGGAAGGATGCCGAATAAATCTGGTTGAAAATTCAGATATACGAAGAGTTAAAAACTAGATGATATGCACCGTATGAAATTGCCAGGTGCACAACATAGAATAATTTTGCACATGCTCTATTGACGAGATTCAGATCACTTTTTCTGCATCTTGGCCAACTTCTTCTTGGCTGCCCCGCTGCCTGAAGCTGCCTTCGTTTCCAACTTCGCCATTTTTTCCTTCTTATCGGCCTTGTGCCTGTTGATGTCCTTCTTGGAGATACCCATGAGCTGGCGAGCCCCGGTCCATCTATTTACGTGATGAGGATTCACCATAGTAGTGTTAGGTGAGTAAATTTTGTATCCGATCACGATCACGGAACGCGGACCTATCATCATTTTCAATGATGGAAACCTTTTTTACTTGAACGCTCGAGTCCTTTATTCGATCGAGAGGTGAGCGTTCATGGATAGGTTCGAGAAGGCCGTCGAAGCGATGTCGAAGAAAACCAAGGGGGAAGGCAAACATCTCAACGCCGACCTCAGGGACAGGTGCGAATGCCCTGCATGCCCCACCTATGTCAAGTGTGCGAGGCAGAACGATGAGAAGCTGTTCTGCTTCTGGGGGGAGAGCGATTGCATATCCGGTGGTCAGACATGCATTTGTCCGTCATGTACGGTGTGGCAGGAGATGGGCATGAAGAACAGGTTCTACTGCATCGACGGTCCCGAGATCGTACAGAGGGAGACGCCTAAGAACCACAAGGACCCCGAGCTTGTCGTATGATCCCATTTATGCCATCTTAGCCCCGAACTCTGTCCATGGGAATAGCACCAATCATCCCTAATAGAACGTTCCTTGATACTGGCCAGTGACAGGGCATCCCATGCACTTCCTCATCTTGAACGAGGGGCAGTCCTTACAGTTGAGCTTGATTCCGCATGGCGGGCTTTCCTTATGCTCGTAGTTAAGCATCGAAGGCACGATGTAATCCCTCTCTGACGTGATGACGATATTGAAATCTACGTCCGTGACGGACGGATTCGAACGTATATGGCCGTTCACTATCGATTCCAGCGTGGCTATGCTCTCGCTGAAGAAAAGGAGGCACAGGTTGTTCTTCCCTGAGATCGTGAATCCATTGGCGAAATATGGGCAGTCGCTGAACATCTGCAGGATCTCGTCAGGCCTTGTCGATGATATGTCAACCTTGGCCAGGTACAATCCCAACTTCAACGGGTTGATCCCCGACTGGTTCTCTAGGGCGCCGTTCTCCCGCAGTTTCGAGATCCTCGCCGCAACGGAGGGCTGCGAGAGCTTCACCTTCTTCGCAATGCTTTCCTGCGATACGCCGGGGTCCTTCGCGTACATCGAAATTATGACGCGGTCCTTTCCGTCTAATTTCATATTCTCTCCTTTTCCACTATATTGTATAATTAATTTGATTGATGATCCTATCGTTCATAGTAATCGACTTGATATATTATAAGTTCGTTCAATTGAGCAAAGGTGGAAACATGTCAATGTACTGTAATCAATGCCAGCAGACTGCAAAGGGCATAGCCTGCACGACACGCGGCGTATGCGGAAAGAACGAGGACATACAGAGCCTGCAGGAGATGCTCATCTATGGCCTCAAGGGCATAGCCGCTTATTCCTATCATAGCAGGGTGCTCGGAAAGAGGGATGAAGACGTCGACGCGTTCATGCACGAGGCGCTGTTCAAGACATTGACGAACGTTGATTTCTCGTCCGAGGACCACTGGAACCTCGTCCTGAAGGCCGGGATGATGAACTATAAGGCGATGAAACTGCTCGATGAGGCCAACACCGAGCACTTCGGGAATCCCGCCCCTACCACCGTCTTCACTGGGATCAAGAAGGGACCGGGGATCCTTGTCACAGGACACGACCTTCTCGACCTAGAGTTCCTGTTGAAGCAGACCGAGGGCACCGGCGTTAACGTCTACACTCACGGCGAGATGCTTCCGGCACACGGATATCCATTGCTCAAGAAATATGGCCATCTCGTCGGAAACTACGGTTCGGCATGGCAGAAGCAGAAGACCGAGTTCGCTGAGTTCGGCGGCCCAGTCCTCGCGACGACCAACTGCGTCCTGAACCCTCCCGATAGCTATAAAGAAAGGCTGTACACGACCGGGATAACCGCGTTGGACGGCGTCAAGCACATAGAGAGGGGCGATTACTCCAAGATCATCGAGCACGCGAAGAACATCGGCGACCTTGCAGAGAGGCAAGGCATCAACCTCAGCACCGGGTTCCATCACAAGGCCGTGCTTTCTTTGGCCCCTCAGATCATTGATGCTGTCAAGACTGGCAAGATCAAGCATTTCTTCCTCATCGGAGGGTGCGACGGCGCGACGCCTGGACGCGATTACTTCACGCAATTGGCCGAGAAGGTCCCGAAGGACTGCGTCATCCTGACGCTAGCCTGCGGCAAGTATCGTTTCAATGACAGGGACTTCGGTACGATCGATGGAACTGGAATACCGAGGCTCCTGGACATAGGACAATGCAACGACACGTACTCCGCCCTGCAGATCGCCATAGCGCTCTCCCAGGCCTTCAATGTCAGTGTCAACGAGCTGCCATTGAGCATCGTTCTCTCGTGGTTCGAACAGAAGGCCGTCGCGATCGTCTATACTCTGTTGGCGCTCGGGATCAAGAACGTCAGGGTCGGACCGTCGATGCCTGCGTTCATCAGCCCGAACAACTGGCGGGTCATCCAGGAGAAGTTCAACTGGATGCCGATCGGCGATGTCGACACCGACCTCAAGGCGATGCTCGGGAACTGATCCTCGGTCGGCCGCAAACACCTTCCCTTTGACCATCTTTCATCAAATGGCGCTCAGATTAGAATTTGCCAGAACCTTCGCGAGCTGCTCCTCCATGAGGTCCTCGAACCAGTTCTCTGTGACGGATATCTCGTAATCCGAGGTGTCGAACTCCATGTGAACGACGACCGAACCGCTTCTGAACCATCCGTCCAATAACAAACCATCGGCTATCGGTTGTGGATATTTGTAGTACTTCGATTCGTTCCCAAGCTCGATATCATCATATTCGGTCAGGTCGAGAGCGATAGAATTGTTTTCGAACATGGATCGGAACATGCTTTCTGCCTCACCAGGATTTCCGCACACTCCGATCTCAATCGAGACAAATCTCCAAACGGTCGAAATATCGCCCGTGGGGACTGAGTATTCGACCATGAAGTAGTTCCTGAGCCCCAATGCTATGAGGTCGGCCGGCCTCGTCGTATCGTTCGTGTCCATATCATACTCGCTGCCGATCTCCTCTGCATCCAGGACCATATCTGATGCGATCGGGACCACGATGATCCTCAGAGTGGTAACTGGCAAAGGCACTGACATCGGGCCTTCTTCATCGTCGTTCGAAGCGCTGACCGCGAAGAAATACCGAGTCTCTCCATCTAAGCCCGCCCATATGAGATGTTCATCTTCGGTCGCCCTCGATCCCTCGCTATGCTCAGCATCGGCGGTGGCGAAGAGATAGACAGTATAACCGACGACATCGGACGACCCGCTTTCCGTCGGCGCGTCCCAGCTGATGGCAGCCTCCCCTTCACCGGCTGTCAGTACGACGTTCAATGGCACGCCAGGGGCCTCGGGATCGTCGTCACCTAACCCCATCGCAAGGAATGCGACGGCTATGACGACCACGACGACCAGCACGGCAGCGATGGAAAGGCCCCATTTCTTCACGGACGACCACTCCCTTACGATAAATCATTCGAATGAATTAATGATTAGCATCGGTCCTCGGTCAAACGGACCTCCAGCTCTTGATCTTCTTATGCTGCTTTTCGAGAAGGTCTTTGATCCATTGGTCCTCGACCTCTTGACCTTTAAAGAGCCACAGTGTGAACGTCACCAGCCACTGCCCGTACCTGAAGGCCATGATCCTCATCTGAACGGATGGCATCAGGTCCAGCTCGTACACGACGCTCTCATCCCCGACGTTGGGGATCTTTGGCATTTCGCTCTCGAGACCTTTCCCTATCTCCTTGAACGCCCCCTTCGCCTCGTCCTCATCCCCGAAGTCAAAAAGAACAATGAGGAGCTGGGCGAGATTTTCGGTCGAGGGGCCCTTCAACGCGAAGCCCTTCACCTCCCTGTACGCATATGGCCTTTCTTCAGAGAGCTTTATCTTGTCAGGAACGATGTGTTCCCAGTTCTCGCCGATATCGCTGGGGACCAGGGAGAACTTGCGGTCGACCTTGTTCAGACCTGGCAGGGCGGCGACCGCCGCTTGACCTTTCTTATCCCTCTTGAGCATGTGGTATCAGCGAGCCTACGTTATCTTTCACGCCATTTAGATATGTTGCGTTTCGGTGGGAACGAGTTAACATGCTATCAGATAGCATGAGCCAGCATCCTCCTTGTTTTGATATCGAGATGGAAACGATTATCAATCCAGGCATCCATGGATTCATCGACATGTGCGGGAGGTTCGTTATCGCCTTCACCGATGGGTTCCACGTCCGTTTCAGGGTCCCCGTCAACGAGGTGGAGGTAAGGGCGAGGTTCAACGTTTCCCCCTCGCAATTTGTTCCTATCGTCGTTAGCGAGAGCCCCAATCATCTCGAAAGCATGCGCTGGGGCCTGATACCTTCCTGGTCCAGGGAGGAGAGGTCCGGCCTGAAGCTCATCAATGTGCGTTCCGAGACCGTGAACGAGAAGAAGATGTTCAAACGCCTGATGTCGAGGAACCGCTGCCTCGTACCTGCAACAGGATTCTATGAATGGATGACCACGGACGAAGGCAAGGTGCCCTATTACATCCGAAGGAAGGACAACAGGTTCATGGCGTTCGCCGGTCTGTTCGACAAGTGGAGGTCCCCTTCAGGTGAGGTGGTCCAATCGTTCACGATCCTGACGACGTCCGCGAACGACCTCATGAGACCGATCCACGACAGGATGCCCGTGATCCTCGAAACGGAGGACGAGGACATGTGGGTCGAGAAGTCGGACCTTGAGGACCACGACATGAGGCGGTTGTTCACACCGTTCGATACCGAGAAATTAGAAGCGTATCAGGTGGCGAAACTGGTTCGGAATCCCGGGATCGAGACCGCGGAGCTCATACGGCCGGTCGAAAAGCAGGCCAAGACGGTCCAGATGAGGCTATGAGTTCACTCCTTCTTGTCCATCTCTTTGAATCTGCGCAGGGCGTGGGCCTGTCCGTTCGTCATGGCCATATACGAACCGACCATGATCGCTTCGAATATCTCCCCGTCCGTCGCGCCGTCCTTCCTCGCCTGAAGAAGATGGATGTCCAGACAATACTCCGCTCCTAAAGCCGATCCGGCCGCGATCGACGCCAGCTCCAGCGTCTTCAGGTCAAGGTGCTTTGGCTCGTTCATCAGGTTCTTCGCGAAATCCGAATGGGCTATGAAAAGCTCCGGCTCCTCGGAGATGACCTTGGTGATGAACGGTACTTTACCGTAGAACTTCTCGATCGCATCGAGCCTCTCCTGCACCATCCTCTTCTGCTCCTCCCCGTCCCCCTTTTTGAATGCCATTCGAACCCCAGCTCCGAAATTTACGTCCCCCAACGGCTTCCAACAATCTTATAACATTCTGGTCGAAAAAGGGAAAGGATAAAAGACAACTGTCAGTTCAGGATAGCATGATGTTGAGGGCCTGGTCCGTAAGCAAGTCGTTCGGTCAGAAGGAGGTCTTGAAGGAGGTCAGCCTTCAGATCAACGATCGGGACCGGGTTGCCATCGTAGGGCCCAACGGCGTTGGCAAATCTACGCTGATAAAGCTCCTCCTGGGAGAGCTGAGGCCGGACATCGGCGAGATAACCAGGAGGACGGAGAGGATATGCTACCTGTCGCAGTTCCCCCTGTTCGAGCCCGACGAGACCGTCGCTCAATCGGTGAGCAGATGCGGGCAGGCATCGTCGAAGATAGGCAAGAGGCTGCATGAGCTCGAGGAGATTATGCTCACGCAGCCCGCCGATGTCGACATGAACGAGATAGTCTCCGAGTACTCGATCCTCCAGGAGGAGTTCCAGAACGCCGACTCGTTCGAGGACGACGCCAAGGTCCGCGACACGCTGGCCAAGGTCGGGTTCTCGGAGAGCAACATCTCGAAGAAGGTCGCCGAGCTCAGCGGAGGCGAGAAGACGAAGATCATGCTCGCGAAGGTGCTCATGCAGGCCGATGACGCCGATATGCTCATCCTAGATGAGCCGACCAGCCATCTGGACATGGCGACGATAGAATGGCTGGAGAACTACCTGTTGAAATTTCAGGGGGCCATCGTCCTCGTCTCGCACGATAGGTACTTCCTCGACAGGACGGTCACGCACGTCATCGAGATAGAGGACGGCAAGGTTCGTCAGTTCAGCGGCAACTATTCCGACTACGTGGTCAAGAAGAAGCTCGAGATCGACAGGCAGAATGTCGCCGCCGAAAAATACCAGATCGAGAAGGACCGGCTCGAGCGCATCGCCGAGGAGCAGCATCAGAAGGAATGGTTCAAATCGACGCACAAGACGCGCCTAAAGATGTTGGACCGCCTGGAGGAGGTCGAGGCGCACGAGGAGAGGCCTGAGCTGAGGTTCTCGGTCGAGACGACGAAGCGTTCGGGCAAGAACGTGATCACGGCGAAGGAGTTCAACGCCTACAGGGGCGAAAAGCAGATACTGTACGACATAGACCTCGAGCTCGAAGTGAAGGACAAGCTCGGGATCTTCGGCGCCAATGGCTCCGGGAAGACGACGTTCATCAAGGCGCTTCTGAACGAAGTGAGATGGGAAGGGGACATCTGGGTGGCTCCAGGGGCGACCATAGGATATTTCGCCCAAGGGCACGACCTTCTAGACCCGGACAAGACGCCCGAGGAACAGATGACTGAGATGTTGAGCAAGGAGGCGAAGTCAAAGGCGCGTGGGCTTCTGGCAAGGTTCTATCTGAAGGCTCACGAGGTCGACAGGCCTATATCCACGCTCTCGGGCGGGGAGAGGGCCCGCGTAGCGCTTGCGATCATGCTATCGGAGAAGCGCAACCTTCTTCTTCTGGACGAGCCGACGAACTATCTCGACATCCAGGCCAGACAGGCCGTCGAGTCTGCCTTGAAGGACTACGAAGGGACGATGATAATCATCACCCATGACAGGTATCTCCTCGATTCCATATGCACGATGGTTGGCGAGATGAACAACGGTCGTCTCGCGGTCTTCAGGGGGACCTACTCGCAATACAAAGGGCGGGTCAAGGAGGTCAAGGTCGGCGTCGAGGAGGCGGGCATCTACAAGGTGGTCTCCGGATTCACGGATTGGACGACGAAGACGAAGTACCGTGATGGGGACCAGGTCGCGATCGCCCAGAGCGAGATCGAGAATTATAGATGGGCCTTCGACGCGGGGAAGCTCAAGAAGATGGCCGGAACGGAGCTCAAGAAGGTAAGGAAGTAACCTTATCTTCTTTCCATCTCCAATTGCAGCATGTCCCTGGCAATCGGTCTCCCGTCGTACCTCTTTTTAAGGACCTTGTGCTTCATCTCTTTCGGAACGAATCCGTCGAAGAGCTCTTCAAGCTCTCCGTCAAGGAAGTAATGGTATCTGACACCGTCGCCCCTCTCGTAGGTGTCGTCCTCGACCTCTGTCCCCTTTCCATATCTCATGTCCTTGACAGAGAAAGACTGGACATAGAGTCGGCCGCCCTTCCTCATGACCCTGGCGATCTCCATCGATGCTTTTTTTCGCTCGCCGATCAGAAGGTGTTCGAGTAGATGGAAGCAGACGACGGAATCGAAAATGCCATCTGCGAACGGTAGGCTCGTCACGTCCGCTTCCACCAATACAATCGCGCCAGGGCCTGCCGCCTTCGCGCATTCGGTCAGAGCGTTCCTCGAAATGTCGATACAGATCGGTTCGATGCCGGCCGATCTTAGAGCGTCAACTGTCTTCCCATTGCCACAACCTAGCTCAAGGACCCTGCCTTTGGGTATTTTGAATGGAAGGTCCGAGCGGCCTCTCCAGACCTCACCTTTCTTGAGGTATTGGGATTCCCATACGTCCTTGTCCGAGCTCAATGCGATCGTCATCCTAGAGCCCTTGCATGATTAAGAACGATTTCCTTTCGCCTATGTTCATTCTCGGATAACGACGGTTTAAAGTCCATCCGTGACATATTGCCAATCCGGTGAAGGGAAGCCTATGGCGGGGCATGTCATCGAGGTAAAGGACCTGGTCAAGAGATATGGCGATCTCAAAGCTGTGGACGGGACCAATTTCCATGTCGACAAGGGCGAGGTCTTCTCGATACTCGGTCCGAACGGGGCGGGAAAGACGACGACCGTCGAGATCATGGAATGTCTGAGGAAACCGACATCGGGCACGATCAACGTTCTCGGTTTCGACGTTGCAAAGGAGGCCCGTGAGATCCGGAAGAAGGTCGGCATCCTCCCCCAGGAGTTCAACACATACGACCTTCTGACGGTCAGGGAGAACATCGATTATTTCGGGGCGATGTTCGATCGGAGGATTCCGACGCAGGAACTGCTGGACGCGGTCAACCTGAACGAAAAGGAGGATGTGTTCTACAAGAACCTCTCAGGAGGGCTGAAACAGAGGGTGGGCGTCGCAATAGCGATGGTCAACGACCCTGAGATTATTTTCCTGGACGAACCGACGACGGGACTGGACCCCAAGGCCCGCCGTGAGGTCTGGGACATCATAAGGGACCTCAAGAAAAGGGGCAAGACCGTGATCCTGACGACCCATTACATGGAGGAGGCAGAGATTCTCTCCGACCGTCTCGCCATCATGAACGATGGAAAGTTCATCGCCTATGACACGCCGAGGGCGATCATCAAGGAGCATGGTTACGGCACCTTGTGCGTCATCAAGAGCGGCAGCCGAGCGGTCGCCGACATGCTGAAGGCGCAGGGTCTCAATTGCGAACTGAAGGAAAACGATGTCCATTGCTGGATGCAGAACAAGGCCGACCTTCAGATCATATTCAGACAACTGGAATCCTCGGGCGCCTACTATGACGAGGTCCTAGTCAAGCGCTCCAGCCTTGAGGACGTGTTCCTCAGGCTTACCGGAAGGCATCTCGTCGAGGAGGTCTAGCAATGAAGATCGATAGGATCCTAGTCGATCTCAAGGTCACGGGGAAGATGTTCATCAGGAACAAGGGGGCTGTTTTCTGGACCTTCGCGTTCCCGGTGCTGCTCATACTGATCTTCGGTGCGATATTCAGCGGGATGAACGATGCGACGTATACGCTATATGTTCAGGACAATGATCCAGGTCTCTACTCGGACAAGTTCATTGCTGGCCTGGAGGAGTCGGGCGTTCTCGAGATTGAGATGGTCGATTCCGATGCGAACGTGACCAAGTACATCAAGGACAATTCCGTCACGAGCTTCCTGGTCATCCCCGCCAACTTCACGGCGAACGTATCCAATGGCACTCAGGTAGCGTACGTCGAGCTTTTGCAGGACCAGACTCAACAATCCTCGAGCGTCGTCAGCAGCGTCGTCAATGCGGTCGTCAACAATTTCAACAACGTTCTGTCTGGAAGCGTCGAGCACATCTCTGTCGACAGCGGTGCGATAGTCGAGAACAACCTGAGCTACATCGATCTCTTCCTACCTGGTATCATAGGACTGACGGCAATGACCAACTGTGTCTTCTACATGCAGGGCGTCCAGAGCCGTTATTATTCGACAGGGATCTTCAGGAAGCTCTCGACGACCCCGTTCACGAGGTTCGAATGGCTCCTGTCCCGGGCGCTGTGGCAGATAGCCCTCGTATTCATGTCCGTCATATCGATCATCGTTGTGGGAATGCTGTTCTTCGACGTGCACCTGACGATAACGATCGAGGCGATCCTCATGATCATCGCTGGATGCCTCGTCTTCACAGGTCTGGGAATGATCATCTCGAGGTTCTCAAAGGACGAGGAATCGGCCAACGCGGCCGCTAGCGTGATAACCTTCCCTATGATGTTCCTTTCGGGTTCGTTCTTCGCCCTGGAATCGATGCCTTCCTACCTCCAGACGATCGCAAAGGTCATGCCGCTTACGTACATGAACGAGGGACTGCGCGACACGATGATCTACGGGAACGCCGAATCGGCGCTGTTCAACCTCGGTGTGCTGGCGATCCTAGCGGTCGTGTTCATGGCCATAGGCACGTACATCTCGAAATGGACGGAAGACTGAAACCTCTTTTCTATTTTCATTTAAATATCATGTCATGCCCTATCATTTTCGATGAACGAGGGACCGATAAAAGTAGAGGTTTTCGCGATCCTATGCTCGAAGTGCAAGCTGATGGAATCGGTCGTCCATGCGGCCGTCGCTGAGCTTCCAGAGATAGAATGTGACATCATAAAGAGCCAGGACCTCATCTCGCTCAGGGAGAGGGGAGTCATGGCGAATCCCGCACTGATCATCGACGACAAGATCGTGGCGATGGGCAACGTCCCTACGATCGAACAGACGAAGGATTTCATACGTGAGGCCCATGCGGCCAGGGTAGGCAACCGCTCCTCCACATGAAGTAACGTTCTCTTTACGGAAAGGTCTCACCAGGTCAGCCTGTCACCGAGCACTTTTCTGAGATGATCCCTATGGTCGTGCTGCTGTGGCATCGAGAAGAGCAGCTCCCCTTCCTTCAGTCTCATCCTCATTCCATATCGGACCTCGGCGTCCTGCGACATGCTCGCCAGGACCACATCTCCGACATCGACCTGGAAATTGTCAGGACTTTCCTTCAATGCCTCCCCGGGGGTCATCTCCTGGTACCTTTGAGCGTAGGTCAGGCCGCAACCGCTGTCAGGCCCTCTCTTCGACAAAAGCCCTAGGCCGACACCTTTGGGATCGGTTTCGGTCTTCTCGTCAGTCGCCAAGGCCTTTGCGAATATGAGCCTTCGGTCGCTCACGATGATGGTCCAAGTGCCACCGAGACGTCCCTGCCCTTGGACGTACGGGATTACCCCGATCTTCTGTTCGGGGATATCCTCGACGGGCTTTCCCGCCTCGTCCAATGTCCTCTTCGTCCCACAGTAGGGGCAGAACATCATGTCCGCGGCGATGTCACGGCCGCAAGCCTTACAGATTGCCATCGTCCCTCCTATCTCGCAGGTGATAGATAATCATCTTGCCCATCGCCGAATCCTCGTTCAGAGGGATCGTACGGCGTATCCATAGGGCGTTTAATACCTTCCACGGGACCCTCCGCCACCGGTCCCACCGCCACCGAACCCTCCTCTCCCGCGGCCACTGAACAGGAACGGCAGGAAGAACAATATCCTTCCCCTCGTGATGATGACGAGGAATATGAATATGATGACCGCGGCAACAAGCTGCCAGCTTTTCAACGGGATGAACGGGATGGGGTAATCGGACCAGGGGTCGTTGCCCTCGGAGATGTAATTGTCGTCGAGCTCTATCCCGATCGCATAGATGTAGAGGGTTATGCCATACGAAAGGTTCCCTAGCTCCATCTGCGGTATCAGGTAATCGTTCTCGAATCCCTTCAGGACGAACCCTGACAGAATGCTCGAGATGCCCTCCCCAGTGACCGTCCTCCAGCGTACCTCTCCTACATTCGGGACGAGGAAGACGACCAGAACGCCGTTGTCCTTGTCCTCCTGACCGATCCCGTTCTTCTAGAACGTCTTCAGCGCGAAGGTGTTGAGATCGTACTTTCCGATGTCATCGACGATCAAAAGTGCGATCTCGCAGGAGTTGTTCCGCTCGATGTAATAACAAAAGTCATCGAGGTCCAGATGATCCGATTTGATGAGCACTCCGACCTCGTCGTTGATGTACGGTTCGATGGTCGGTATCCCTTCATACTCGTCATCGCCGTCGGAGTAGTACAAATAGAGGACGCCAGCCCCCACTATCGTTAGGACGATCATGACGGCGAGCGCCTCGTAAACCGGGGTTCGGTCCGTTCAGCGATAAACTGCCTTCTCAAAGGTTCGACCCGTCGCCTGTCAACTGTTCGCCCCAATACTCCCTCTCCTCGAATCCCCAGGCTCCCGCGAACATCATCATCGGGAACGACTTGATGCCAGAGTTGTACTCTTGGACGGCGTCGTTGTACTGCGAACGGGAATAGGACAGCTGCTCGTTCAGGTCGACTATCTCGCCCATGTACTGCGAGACGTGCGCGGAATAATCGAGATCGGGATAGTTCTCGTAGACCGCATAGAGCGTGGCGAAGGTATCGTCGACACCAGCGCTGATATTGGCCAGCTCATCGGTCGATGCCCCTGAACTTATAGCATTGGTCCATTGAGACCTTAGACTCGTGATGTTCGTCAGCAACGACGACTCGTATTGGGCGAAGCCTCTCAGCTCTGGTTCCAGTTCGCTAAGGACGCTCAATTTGGTCGTGTATCTGTTCTTGATCTGCGATCCGGCGCTGTTGACCTTCTGTTCGTTGTCGACGATCCCGCTGTAAGCAAAGACAACCCAGAGCAACATGATCACGACCACGGCGATGACGGCCGCTATGATGATCAACTTCTTGTTCGACAAGTTCGCCATGCGCCACGAATTGCATTGTTTGGCTATCGAATCTATCGATTGCCCATGCTAGACGGGAAAGAGCTGCCGTTCTCAGATATCGACTAGGTCATCAAGCGTCAGGCATGGATGGCCTTACCATGCTGGCCTCGGACCCGACTCGGTGACGACGAATGGAAGATAGACCATCCTTGCCTCTTGGCACACCAGATCATAGTCGAGGTCCTGAAGGATCCCTGGCTTGTCCGCCTGTATCGTCACGAACACGAAGTCCGAGACATTCTCGGCCTCGCCGTTGGTTATCTTGGTCGGCAATCTCTGAAGACCCCCGAAGTCCAGCCTCGTCGAGTATCTCGGAGGGCTCATCGTGAGGTCCATCGCCAGCTGCTTGAACGTGGCGACGTCCATCTCCGATGCCGGTACGAAGACGAACAGGGAACCGCTGTTCCCTCCCCCTCGCATGAACTGGGCCATCTTACGGAACGTTCCGCCGCTCACTCTCGATTCGTTGATCGTGAAGTTGCACCATACGCGCCAGAAAGGCATGTACTTCTTCTCCGCCGTGATGGTCTTGTTGAAATCGGCGATCTCGTAATCGATCACCTTGGTCTCACCACCCCTTATGTGCAGGACCTTGCAGTTCTCGCAGAAGAAGACGATATCCTTGATCTTCGAATATATCGGCTGCGAGCAGTTAGGGCATCTTACCTGCACGACCTTCATCAGATCCTCCCCCCTAGATCGATCCGGCCCTTGAGCAGGTCCGAGACGACCCCCATCTCATCTAGGCCTCCAAGACCGTACTTCTTGTCCGTGAAATCGCCCTCGATGATCTCAGAACCATGCCTGAAGAACATATACGCCCCGAACGTGATGATCGCTCCGGCGGCGAGCCCGATGAGCGTTATCGTCGGGTCCATCGTCTCTGACGCCGCCATCAGGTAAAGGGAGCCTGCGGCTATCAGGCCACCGATGGTCGTGCCGGCGGTGATCGCAAGGCTCTGGAACAGCGGATCGCCCGGAGCCCTTCCCGAGATTATCTCGCCCGAGACGCCGTCGACTGTGTAGATGTACATCTTTTCGCGATACCCGTATCTGACCACCCAGATCGGATAGTATATCATTGACAGGGCTCGAGGAAGGACGTGCACCCGTTCGAAAGTGACGTGCTGAACGTGCGCCTCCCCCCTAGCATCGTTGAGCGCCTCCTCACCTATCCTCTTCATGGCCTCGTCCTTGCTCGTCGTCGCCTCATATGTCGGGATGTTCCCGAAGTCCTCGAACTCGCTCTCGCCCAGGAAGTTGCGGAGCCTCTTGATCCCCAGGTCCCCAGGGTCGCAGGCTATCTCCGAATACTGGTAATCGTTGAGGACCATCTCCTCTTTCGGGATACGCTCCGTGCGCGTATGCCCCTTGGAATCGGAATACGTCCTTTCGTCATAGCCGCATATCCAGCCGATCACCCTCATCTTTATGGACCAGAAAGGCAGGTAGATCGGATATATCTCGAGGACCTTGGCCTCCTTCCTGAGGTCTCTGGCCTTCCAATCCTTGCGGAACCATTCCTCCGACACGGCCCTCGCGGCACCGCGGTCGACCTTCATCTTGAATGCGATGGTGTTGACGCCGCCGTCGCCCTCTAGATAGAGCATCGAACCGCAATATTCGCAGTTGACCACCTGCTCGCCATCGGCGACCTGTATCGCTCCGCCGCAGGCAGGGCAGTTCAATCCGACCGATATGCTCATCTCACATCCTCCTTGCAACGAAGTACGATGCTCCGAACACCACCAGAACTGTGATGCCGATGAGAGCCAAGGCCAATAATGGGTCGACGGCAGCAAGGAACCCTTCCGTCAAGAACGCTAAGAACCCAACTATCGCCACCATCATGTATGCAGAGGATGACCTCCGCGGGAAGTCGCCTGAGAACACCTCTCCCGATGTCGCGGAAATGACCGTCCTCCAGTTCTTTTCTGCGAACGCATAGTCCAGAACGTAGATCGGGAAATAGACCAGCGCTTGCTCCTTCGCCCTGCCTGGTAGTTTATCGAGGTAGGAGGCCATGTCGATATCGGGCTTGACCATATCAACGCCCTTTGCGTCGAAGTTCTTGTCATAGACGACCATGTCACCGCCAGGCACCTTCAACGAGTGCAACCCGGGGAGCGTCGTTGACGCTGCTGGTTCGACGAACACCTGTTCGCTTCCATCAACATCCCTTTTAAAAAGATAGACGGGAAAGAAGCTCTTCTTGACGCTCACGATATGGGCGTACTTGTCGAGGTCCTTAGCCTTGGTGGACCCTCCCGCCCATCTTCTGAACGTGCCTATGATCGTCGTCTCGTCTATCGCGAACGGCAGGACGTAGTAGAATCCAGCGCCGCTCTTGTCGATGAATATCTCCGATGAGCAGTACCTGCAACGGACCAGTCTGTCCTTTACATCGAACTCCACCGGAGCCCCGCACTTGGGACAATTGAAGGTGGCCATGATGACCGCCTCAGTTCATCACGTTCCCGCATTCGGGACAGAACTTCGCCCCGGGCTGGACCTCCGAACCGCACTTGAGGCATTTCTTCCTCTGCATGCTGTTACCGCACTCTGGACAGAACTTGGAGTCCGATGGCACTGCGTTACCGCACTTAGGGCATTTCACCCTCTCGACGATCATCTTGGCCCCGCAATCGTTGCAGAACTTCGCCCCGGTGGCGTTCTGTGAACCGCACTTAGGACAGAGGATGACAGCACCTACCGCGGCGGGCTGGGCCGCCTGTTGGGGCTGCGGCGTTCCTGGGCCCTGCATGCTGCCTAGCATCTGGTACCCCATCCCGATCCCGGCACCGACCCCTACGCCTGCCCCTGCCGCGCCGCCGGACGGGTTGGTCGCCGCCTCTCGCATGGCCTGCCCGGTCTGGTACTGCATGTAGTTGGCTCCGACGACGGACATCGAAGCCCTCGTGTCGACGGCCTTCTGGACCTCTTCTGGAAGCGATACGTACAATCCCGAGACCTTGTCGATCCCGACGCCGTACATCTCGAAGTGATCGCCTGCCTTTGAAAGGACGAACTGCTCGATGTTCATGAGGCTGGCGGCCAGGTCGGCCACTCCCATCCCCTTCTCCTTCATCTCGCCTATGGCGTTGTAGATGAGGACGACCATCTGCTCCTTGATCCTCTCCTCCACTTCCTCGGACGTTGCGTAATTGAAGGTCCCTACGAACTGGTTCACGAAGTTCTCAGGTTGGGCGACCTTGTACCTGAACTCGCCGAAGACGCGCAGGTTGACCATCCCGAACTCAGCGTCGCGGAACTGGTAGGGCTGCTTTGAGCCGAACTTGCCGTCGAACGCCCTCTTCTGGAGATAG
>JAJFUT010000030.1 GCA_021372315.1 Methanobacteriota archaeon | reverse complement strand
GGCGCCGTCCACACCGATGTCCGTGATGATCTTCAATATGAGGTCCTTGCCGTTGATGAACTTGCGCTTCCTGCCTTTGACGAGAACGCGGATCGACTCGGGCACCTTGAACCAGAGCTTTCCGGTCGCGAACACCGCGGCGGCCTCGCTCGAGCCGACACCGGTGCTGAAGGCGTTCAGTCCACCGTAGGTGCACGTGTGGCTGTCCGCCCCGACGATCAGACGTCCAGGCGCGGCGAAGCCCTCGTCGACCATGACCTGATGGCATACGCCCCCGCGTCCGACCTCGAAGTAGTTGTCGATCTTCCACTTCCTGGCGAACTCACGCATCTCCTTCGCCTGCTGCGCGGAGGCCACGTCCTTGTTCGGCACGTAGTGGTCCGGGATGAGGACGATCTTGTCCCTGAACGGCTCGCAGCCGATGGCCTCGAACTCCTCGAAGGCCAAGGGCCCGGTGACATCGTTCACCATGACATAATCGACGTTGGCGTCGACTATCTCTCCAGCATGCGCATCTTTGCCGGACTTGACGCTCAATATCCTCTCCGAGATTGTCTTTGGATTGCCTTTCAAATGACCGACCCCTTATGCGTTCTTCCTTGTGTAAAGTCGATCGACGGCCTCTATCGCCGCATCGACGCTGGTCAGGACGATGTCCGAACCGATGCTCTTTCCGACCGACATGATGTCCGAACCGTTCAGCTGGAGCTTGACGGAGACCTCGCAGAGGGCGTCGCTCCCGCCGGTGATGGCGCTCAGCCTGTACTCGGTCAGCGTGATCTCGTCGCTGACCGCCGCCTTGATCGCGTTGATCGCAGCGTCCACAGGTCCGATGCCTATGCTGGAGCTGCGCTTCAGGACCCCGTCGATCTCCACCGCGACCGTCGAGGTCGGCGTGATGTTAAGTCCCGTGAAGACGGTGAACTCCTTCAGGCGTATCTTCTTCTGCTCGCGTATGCCCTTGCCGAAGACGTGCGACGCCAGTGCGACCAGCTCGGCATCGTCGACCTCCTTGCCGCTCGCCGCCAGCCTCTTGACCTTGTCGACTACGTCGGCGACCTGCTCGTCCGTCAGTGCGACGCCGTACTTCGACAGCTTCTCCTTGACGGAATGCGCTCCAGTGTGCTTGCCGACGACGATGTTGCGCGTCATGCCGACCAGTTCGGGGCTGAACGCCTCGTAGGTCGCCGGGTTCTTCAGGACGCCGTGAACGTGTATCCCCGACTCGTGAGCGAACGCGTGGTTGCCGACCATCGGCTTGTTGTCCGGGATCGGGACACCGGTAAGCCGTGAGACGAGCTTGGACGTGTATCCGAGCCTCTGGGTGTTGATGTTCGTCGTTGTCCCGAAGAAGGCCAGCAGGCCCATCGCCATCTCCTCCAGGGCTGCGTTGCCGCATCTCTCTCCCAGTCCGTTCATGCAGACGTGCACCTGCTGCGCGCCGCACCTGACGGCGGTGAGCGAGTTGGCGACCGCAAGTCCGAAATCGTTGTGGCAGTGCACGCTCAGCGGAACCTTCGTTACCGGCATCAGCTCGGTGACGAGGTATTCCATCGCCGCCGGCGACATCGTGCCTACCGTGTCGGGCAGGTTGATCTTGTCGACCTTCGCCTCCTGGACCGCGATGTGCATCTCCTTCAGGAAGTCCAGGTCCGTCCTTGTGCCGTCCTCGCAGCTGAACTCGACCGTCATGCCGTGAGCCTTGGCGTATTCGATCGCATCGACCGCCTTGGACTTGACCTGCTCCCTCGTCATGTTCAGCTTGTGCTTCAGATGGAGGTCGGAGGTCGCTATGAACGTGTGAACGTAGTCAAGGTTGCAGGCCAGAGCCGCATCGACGTCGGACCTGCTCGATCGGGCCAGTCCGCATATCCTTGCGTTCAGGCCCTGCTCCTTGATCTTCCTTATCGATTCCTTCTCCCCCTCGGAGGACATCGGGAACCCTGCCTCGATGACGTCGACGCCGAGCTCGGACAGCGCGATGGCTATCTTCACCTTGTCCTCGACGGAAAGAGCCACACCTGGGGTCTGCTCCCCGTCGCGGAGCGTCGTGTCCAGGACCATGACCTTCTTAGGAGTGGTGGACCTAAGCAACAAGCGGTTGTACTGACTAGTGTATATCTGGTCCTGTACGCGCGCATCGTCGTCGGGCGTCGAGCCCATTCTGTCTGAATTTTCGAGGTCGGTCATAAAACCACTCAAACTCACCAAGATAAAGCAATGAGACTTTCAGTGAAGCAAAAGCAATAGGCTGATAATAGATGTGTGCCTCATTTGCTGCCCTCGGTGTGAAGCTGAAAATGTAAATGACCGTATATAATCGTTGCTGAGCAATAGCTGGCGTTCGCGGCCTGGAACATGGCGATCTGCTGGCATTTGTCCTTTCGGCCGGACATAACGCTCAGCGTCGCCGGTCTAGTGCATCGAAACAAGATGGACAGCTTCGCATGCGAGCTGTTACGGTTCAGCGGGCCCTCTCGTCTCCCCATATCAGCTTGTGCAGCTGCGGAAGGACCCTCGCGTTGAGCTTCCTCTTCAGGACGAACTTGGCCACTTCCTTCAGGTCTATGCCGCCTACCGGCGTGAATATGATGTTGCACTCCACGGGGTGTTCCTTCAACAGATCGTACGCATAGGCCATGTCGCCATAGTCCGCGACGACGAACTTGAGCTGATCTATCGGGGAGAGAAGGTCCAGGTTCGACAGGTCCATCTTGTCCTCCATCTTCGATGAGGGGCACTTGATGTCCATACTGACGATGGCGTTCATCGAGCACGGCAGGTCCTCCAGCGAATAGGAGCCGTTCGTCTCGAGAGTGACGTTGTACCCGGCGTCGAGGAGCATCTCCATCAATTTTATCGTTGCCTTGCCCTGCTTCATCGGCTCGCCGCCGGTGATGCATACGAACTTGGTATCGAGCTCCTTCACCTTTGCAAGGACCTCCTCGAAGCTCATCTCAGTGCCTTCCGTCTTGGCGTACTCGGTGTCGCACCAGCTGCATTCAAGATTGCATCCGGTCATCCGGACGAACGTCGTCGGCGTGCCAATGAGCACGCCCTCTCCCTGTAGGGACCGGAATATCTCGCAGATCTTCATCCTCTCACCTCGTATTCGATCTCGTCCTCGTAGCCAGCTTCCTTGAAGCCTTTGAGCCTCAGGAGACATGAGTCGCAACGCCCGCATGCCTTATTTCCGCCGCTGTAGCAGCTCCACGTGAGCTGAAGCGGGGCCTCGAACCTCTTGCCGAGACGGACGATCTCGGCCTTGGTCATCCTCAGCAGGGGAGCCTCGATCCTGATGGCCCTTCCTTCCACGCCGGCCTTCGTCCCCACCTTGAGCATCTCCTCGAACGCCTTGAAGAACTCCGGCCTGCAGTCCGGGTAACCGGAATAATCGATCGAGTTCGCCCCGATGAATATCGCCTCAGCCCCCTCACTTTCGGCCAGGCCAGCCGCCACGGACATGAATATTATGTTCCTGGCCGGGACGTAGGTCACCGGGATGTCCGTGCCTATCTCGTCGGCCGACCTCTTCATCGGCACGTCGACGTCCTTCGACGTCAGCGCGCTGATCTTGTACGAGCTGAGGTCGAGGTCTATGATGATATGCCTGTCGATCCCGTAGTGCCTGACGACCGCCTCCGCGCTATGAAGCTCGCGGGAATGCCTCTGGCCGTATCTGAAGCTGAGCGGAATGACCTCGTATCCCTTCCAAAGGGCATATGCCAGCGAGACCGTCGAATCCAGCCCGCCGGAGAGCAATGCTATAGCCTTCATGTTGAGCACCTCAATGCAGTTCCTCGGTGGACCAAGCGCTCTGGCCCAGTTCCTCGTGTATGCCCAGCTCGACCCTTTCCACGTTCGGCGGGAACTGAACGGACTGGAGCAACCTCTTCAGCAGCGCGCGGGA
>JAJFUT010000024.1 GCA_021372315.1 Methanobacteriota archaeon | reverse complement strand
ACTATCGATGTTGCCTCCCGTTATATATGAGGATCCCCTCACTGCACCCGAGAAAAACTCAGCCCAGCCTTCTGCAAACGCGGCATCGCCATAGAGTGAACTATACTCGGTATAAAGATAATGAGTAGTGTGTGCCATTTTTCCTACTATTGCATCATAGCTGAATCCACTTTGTCCATAATATTGTACATGGTGTCCATACTCGTGGGTTACTATTGCCTGGCTCGTCATTTCCGATGAAGATGCAATTTTAATATCACCAGTGGTCCAATCGCATTCGGGTCCGTTGCTGTCTGGATAATAGACATGGACGCGTGAGACATCAGAGCTGGTACCACTATTCGTGAGTTGCCAGAGATGTGCAGTTCTGATATACGAATAGCAGCTCCAAACCTCCGTGTTGGAGTATATTGATTCGGTAACTGACACCGTTTGTCCAGACGAGACAAGGGTACGAGATGACTGGTCCCATTTGTAATCATTATTATTGTCATTGGTGTTGAGAATTTCAACCTGGTCATCATCCGAGGCTTTTATTGTACAATAAAGATAGTATCCCGCCCCGACATCAAATGTCACAGTACCAGATGAATCTGTATGGCTGTCGGCGACTTTAGAATAAGATCCCCCCAATGTCGAAGATCTGTACAATGCAACGTATGCATCTTGGATGTATTGGAAGTTAGTCCCATCATAATACCGATAGTGTACCGTGTACGTTTGTGTTGCCGATACGTTACTAGGCAAAACAGCAAAGACCGGTATGATCATCATCATCGCTATAACTATTCCAATTGTTATTTTCATGGTTTTCCATTTTTTCATATCAACTTCCCCAGAATATTATTTTGGATGATGCAGGAAGAACATCGCAGCTACCTTTCCACTTCCCCTCATCATCTAGATGATTTAATTTATTCATATATTATATATAACTACTCTATGTTTTTTCATAACCCATTATTGAGTTCTGATCCTCGATCAATGAGGCTTTGGCGCTAAACTCTTACCAACGATATAAAATCATATATCAATATAATATTATGACCTGTTCGAGGAGAGTCTTCCAGGTCTTTGTTGAAAACATGTATTCACGACCTTAGATTTATTTCCTGTGATTGACGAACCGAATGAATGGCAGGAAATGGAATATTTTTCTCTTCACCAAGTCACCGATCCGATAGGTTATCCAGCCTTCGTGCGGACTATCGAAGTTGCGATGCTGGACCCATTTGATGACCGCCTCTCGGACCTCGTTACGGGAGGCATCGGCCAGGTTCGGCAGGACCTAGCCCAGGAAGTACTTCATCGTGTTGTGATGCTGCTCGGTCTTGCCCAGCGTCTGGGGGTGGGCGATTGATTCCAGTATGTGATGGACGTCGAATTCCTTATAAAACTTGTCGAAATCGCAAACGCTGCTTTTCACGGAATAAAACTTGGTGCCATGATCGATAAGGAACTGTTCAGATGTCATATAGTCCGAGAAACATTCCTTGAGCAGCTGGACCGTCATATCCACATCGGGGCCGGACATCACGCTGGCCTTGACAATGAATCTCGAGTGGTCATCGACGATCTGCATCACTCATAGGTTCCTTGCCAGCATGGTGTAGTCCATCTGCCACAACGTGTTAGAATGCTTCCGCTCGAAGGAACGGAAACGGCTCCTTCGACCGGTCGGTCTGTTCTGACCATGCACCTTCAGATACTTGTGCACCGTGCCACCGTACTGGAAGAACAACCTACATCGTAAGTGATCGTGGAGCATCCGCAATCTTGCCTTTCATGGATGTCCAGCATCTGTTCTATCTTCCTTTTCTCGATCTGATTGATCCGCTTCGGCCGCCTGTTCCTCTCGAGCAGGGTGGCGAAGCCGCCATGCATCCATTTCCTCGTCCTGTCCCATTTGGATCTGGACGAACAACGAATCGGCTCGGCGACCTTCTTAGGACTGTTTCCCAATACGACTATGACAGCTGACTGACGGCGGCTGTTGCGGAAGTCCCACATCGGATGGCTTCCGCAGCGTAGCTTGCTAGGTTCACCTTTAATATCATATTCCAACGTATATCCTTTGGGTGCGGACATTCTTTCTGTCTCCAAATAAAAGCATGGGCACACCCGCTCTTTCAGGTTTATGAGCTGATTTTAGAACATCATATTCCAAAGATATCTGGGCAATCTTTGGAAAGATGTTTTCGAACAGCTCATATCTGAATATATATTACTAGTCTGAGTTTAGCGTTAAAGCCTTTAATAAATATCATTCAGGCACCATTGCATTTTCCCGGTCGCTGAGCAGTTCCCTCTTGAATGCCAATCTCATTGCGTCGACAAATAATAAAGTCCCTATCAGCGCCAGAACAAATCCGAAGAGCCAGATGTTACTATTACCAAACCAGTCGCCGAGGAATTCCGCCTTGCCAGTCTGGCAGACCGCCGCATAGTGCAATGGGAGGAAGGAGACGAATAACCTGACCAGAATCCTCCAATCATCGACGGCCCAAACCATCAGAAGGGCCATTGGCATTATGTAATATCCCATGTGCATCTTCGGATAAACAATGATGAAAACGATCATAACAAAAGTGGCGCTCTTCCAAGCACCCCATCCCTTATGATGCGAATATAGAACCGCAACGAGGAGAGAGATAAGGACGATCCCGAGCATCAACGCCTTTGGAATGCCCATTCCCCCTCGTTCCAAGAAAACGGTCATGCTGAATCCTTCCATTGTTCGGTTCGCCTTGATGAGGAAGTAGTAGCTTAGGAAATCGAGGAATTCATCGTAGCACAAGATCACGTAAGGAATTGCGATAATGACCGTGACAATCGCGACGATAACGATCGTGTCGATCCGTTCCTTCCACGTTCTCAATCTCAGGAATTGGACCGGTAACAGAAGGATCGCCCACATCTTCGTCCAAATGCCTATCGCGATCATCGCGGCAGAGGTCCGAGGTTTCTCGAACAGCATCGACACAGCACCAAGCATGAAGAAAAAAGCAACTATGCTGTCATCATCACTGACAATCGTTTTATCGATCATGAAAGGACATAGGAGGATCAAGAATCCGATAAGGAAGGCCTTCTTATCGTCATATTTTCTGAACGACATGTACATCAACATCGCCAGCAGAAAAGCGAAAAATGATGCGTATAATGCATAAATCCAAGGATTGTCCGCACCCCCCAAGACCTGCGCGGGGATCATGACGTAATTGATCAGAGGTGGGGTTTCCGTGTGCACATCTTTATAGAGCAATCCGCCATCCAAGATCGTCCGGGTGCGTGATTGGTATAAATGCACATCAAAGTCACTAGTTGATGTATCTGTAAAAGTCCAGATATAGGTAATTCCAGAACCGTATATCAGCACTGTGATGATAATGAGCACGAGCGTTTTCTGTTTGAAGCTTGAGTGGTCGATCCAATCATTGGCTTTCCTGTTCAGCTTCGATCCATTTTTTTCAATGTGGTGATCTTTCGGGGTCTCTTTCATTCTATCACGTAGCAGACATCTTAAGGCAATCGTCCCATCGTGCGATGGAGCACTTTGAGATAGATAACGACGATTTCTAATTATCTCTCCAATTTTTCTGATCTTGTGATGACTGCTAAGTGATTAAAGACAAAGCTCGATAAAGACGAATTGAAAATTCAAATCGAATAGTGTTCAACCAAGGGAATGTTCTGAATTTAAGCGTAGCTTTCGACTTTGTTAGAAATGAGTACAATTCCTGCAAGCGCGAAGAGATAGCTGTCTTGATGAACATGAACGGCCACGATGGTGAACCAATCGAGTCCAGAATCGAAGATCCGCGAAATCTGATTGTCTTTCGGGGCCGAATTTCCCCGCAAATGATTTATTTTCCGTTACCTGGATATTGGATGATGGTGCAGGGAAAGGGATTTGAACCCTTGGACCGCTAGGGACTAGACCCTGAATCTAGCGCCGTTGGCCAAGCTTGGCTATCCCTGCTTTGGGATTGAGCACAATGACCTCTTGATACAAAAACATTGCCGACTTTCAATACCAGAGCCCCCCACTCGGTCGTCGGTATGAAAGGTTAATCTAGTGTCGGATGACAATAATCATTAACGCTGGTACTTATTAATCGCATGAACCTGTAGGTACATCTTCGTGGTTCCAGTCATTACAACGTAGAAGGTGCGGACGATGGGCGATAAGAAGGTTAGACCGGGGAAGGTAAAGAGGAACGGCCTAGATATCTCGAAGGTGAAAGGCGCTGTCAGGAAGGCATCATCAGACGACGTGCTGGACGACCCGAAGCTCTACATCAACAGGGAGATAGCCTGGGTCCGGTTCAACAGGCGCATACTCGAGGAGGCCCAGGACCATTCGCACCCCCTGCTCGAACGGGTGAAGTTCCTCGCGATCTGCGGGAGCAATCTCGATGAGTTCTTCATGGTGAGGGTCTCCGGGCTGAGAAGGCAGCTCATCAAGGGCGCGCTCGAGCCGCCTCCGGACGGACTTACGCCCCTCGAACAGATCACGACCCTCAAGAAGGAGATCCAGCCGATGGTCTCGGACTATTCGGCCCTCTGGTTCGACGACATCGTCCCCGCGCTTGCCGAGGAAGGCATCTTCGTTCATGACGTCTCAAAGCTCGGCACGAAGGAAAAGCTGTACCTGAGGGAGTATTTCAAGAGCACGATCTTCCCGGCATTGACGCCGTTGGCCCTGGACCTGGCGCATCCGTTCCCGTTCATCTCGAACCTGAGCGTCAACCTGGCGGTCTCGCTCAAGGACCCGAGAGGGCTGCAGAAATATGCCCGTGTCAAGGTCCCTTCGACACTGTTCAACCGTTTCATACAAATTCCCAACGAATCGATAGGGGACGGCAGGAGGAAGAACGATAAGGAGATGCACTTCGCCCTACTCGAGGACGTCATCGAGATGAACTTGGACGTCCTGTTCCCCGGGATGGAGATCGCTGGCTCCTATCCGTTCAGGATCACAAGGGACGCGGACATAGAGATCGAGCTCGACGAGGCGGAGGACCTTCTGACGGCGGTCGAGGAGTCCGTAGAGGCGAGACGGATCGGCGCACCGTGCAGACTGGAGGTCGAGAGTTCCATGCCAGAGAAGCTGAAGGAGCT
Source organism: Methanobacteriota archaeon (assembly GCA_021372315.1). Lineage (GTDB taxonomy): Archaea > Thermoplasmatota > Thermoplasmata > Methanomassiliicoccales > UBA472 > MVRC01. The sequence continues at coordinate 20,228 of JAJFUT010000024.1, read as the reverse complement.
TTTCGCGAGCAAGCTAGGGCTCCCGGACTACCTGGTGTTCGAGAAGGATTACCCGCTGGCGCTCGTCGATTTCTGGTACCTCGTCGGGTTGAACAGGCCTGACCTCAAGGACATACCGTTCATGCCGTACGTCCCTCCGATGCTGGCGGACAAGAAGGTCCTGACGACGATCGAGCACCATGACTACGTGCTGTACCATCCCTACGACAGCTTCAGTTCTGTCGTCAACATGCTCAGACAGGCTGCCGTCGACCCAGATGTGCTTGCGATCAAGATCACGCTCTACAGGATAGATCATTCGTCGCCCGTGATCGAAGCATTGATGGAGGCGAGACGGAACAAGAAGGCCGTCGCCGCGCTAGTCGAGCTCAAGGCGCGGTTCGACGAGGAGAACAACATAATCTGGGCCAGGGCGCTGGAGGAGGCCGGAGTGCATGTCGTCTACGGGCTGGTCGACCTCAAGGTCCATGCGAAGGTCTGTCTCATCATCAAGAAGGCCAAGAACGGGATAACGAGGATCGTTCACCTGAGCTCTGGCAACTACAACTCGGCCACGTCGCGGACCTACGGGGACATCGGATACATCACCTCGGACCCTGACATATGCGCGGACGTCCAGGACCTGTTCAACTCCCTGACGGGGTATTCAGAGAAGGAGGACTACCGCAAGCTGCTAGTATCCCCGCATTCGATGCGCAGGGAGATGCTCATGAGGATCGAACGTGAGATCGAGCGGCACAAGGACAAAGGCGACGGCTATATGGCCTGGAAGCTGAACGCGTTGGTCGACAAGGAGATCATCAAGGCGCTTTACAGGGCGTCGATGGCCGGGGTGAAGGTAGACCTGAACGTGAGGGGACTGTGCTGCCTCAGGCCTGGGGTCAGGGGAGTGAGCGACAACATCAGGGTCCGTTCGATCGTTGGCCGCTTCCTCGAACATGCCAGGATATTCTACTTCCGCAACGGGGGCAAAGAGGAGGTCCTGCTCGGGAGCAGCGACATGATGCCAAGGAACCTCAACAAGAGGGTGGAGGTGCTCTTTCCCGTGCCGGACAAGGTCATCGCCCAATCGATCATCAAGAACATGCTCAACATCCACCTCGCGGACAACGTCAAGGCGAGGGAGCTCCTTCCCGACGGGACGTACAGGCACGTCAGGGTCAAGGAAGGGGCCAAGAAGATCAATTCACAGCTCTGGCTGGTCAAGCATAGGGGCAAATGGCATGGCGAGAGCTGACACGAGCGACCATTGCCGTTTTGCGGCCAGGACGATGCTCCGGCAGCTCGCAGAGCTGGAGAGCGAGATGAACGGCGCGACGGAGGGGGATGACGTCGAGTTCGTCCATCGGTCGCGCGTCGCCTCAAGGAGGCTGAGAGCTTCCCTGACGATCTTCGAGGAATGCTGCCCGCGCGGAGAACATAAGGGATGGACCAAGGGGATCAAGAGGGTGACCAGGTCGCTCGGCGCGGCCAGGGACCTGGACGTGCAGATCGATTTCCTACGCGGATATATCGACCGCGACGTCGGCGACGCTTCGCTTCACAGACTTCTTTCGACCCTATGCAGGAAGAGGGCCGATGCTCAGAAAGGGGTCGATGGGTCGCTTGAAGCGCTCAGACGCTCGGGGGTGCCGGAGGGGATCCGCGAATGGGCGTCCGAACTCGATGTCGAAAGGGAGCTCGAGCTCGGAACGATCAGGCGGAAAGCTCTCCTAGACGTCCTGGCCCGCCGTGACGAGCTTTATGCTTTCGACAGGTTCGTCCCGGACCCGGACGCGTTCTTGAAGCATCACGAGATGAGGATAGCAGGCAAGCATCTTCGGTACACGTTGGAGATATTCTCGACCTGCTACGCTGAAGGACTGAAGGGCTACATCAAGCGGCTGAAGGAGATGCAGGATGTCCTCGGGGAGATGCATGACTGCGATGTATGGTCCGAGCTTCTGAGAAAAAGGAGGGGCGCCGGCTCGCTGCGACTGATGGCCGACCGGAGCGAGAGGCGCTCGCAGCTCTACGCGGAGTTCGTCGTCCTCTGGCAGGAGTTGAGGGACGTGCATCTGCCCGATATGGAGAGGATGATGCGCGAGTCCGTCGCCGGACCTGGAGCGGACCTGGAGGGCCACGAGGGCCGTGTCGGACTTATCTCGGACGTGCATGGGAACCTTCCTGCGTTGAGGTCCGTCCTGCTGGACGCCGAGATGAGGGGAGCTACGGTCTTCCTCAATGCCGGGGACAGCGTGGGGGCTGCTCCTTTCAACAAGGAGACGATCGACGATATCATGTTCAGAGAGGTCATCAGCGTTGTGGGCAATTACGACAGGGAGATGCTGGGATCGAGGGGGACGGCCGAGAGAGGCTATGATGAGAAAGGCAGCGAGAAGACCCGGACGACCAGATCGATAGTGTCCGGACTGAAGGACGAAGAAGCGATATGGCTGGAGACCCTTAACGAGGCGCTGAGATTGAACGTCGGCGGAAAGAGATTGCTGTTGACGCACGGCAGCCCGGCATCCATCGATGAGAAGGTGACGCTGAGCACCCCGGAGGCGAGGATGAACGAGCTGTCGGAGATCGCCAGAACGGATGTCGTCGTCCATGGCCATTCTCATGAGCAGATGGACAGGGCCGCGAACGGAACGAGGTTCATAAACCCCGGCAGCGTGGGAAGACAGGTGGACGGGGACCCGAGATCATCGTACGCGATCTGGGACACCGCCAGTGGCACCGCGGATTTCTACAGGGTGGCATACCCAGTGCACGAGGTTCTCGACCGGATGACGGAATGCGGCTGGCCGAAGGAGGAGGGCATTATCTATCTGAGGGGGTGCCCGGCAGGCCGGTCTTGTGATCGGCCCATCGGCGGCGAGGATGAGAAATGGGTGGATATGGCGGTCGCCGCGCTCAATGACTGCGGACAGAACGTCGAGCACCCGATGTTCGTCAGAAAGCTCGCGATCAAGCTGTTCCGCGAGCTCGGCAAGGGCCTCGGCCTGAAAAGGTCCGACCTGCCCCTGCTCGAATGCGCGGCGGTCCTTCACGACATCGGGATGATGTGGGGGATGAAGGGTCATAACAGGTCCTCGTTCGACCTCATCGTCATGTCACGGCACCTGAAGGTCCCGTTCGATGACAAGATGATGATCGCGAACATAGCCAGGTACCATCGCGGACCTGGACCGAAGCGGTCGCATGGCAATCTCCTGCCACTAGAACGCCCCGATATCGAGAGGATGAGCAGGCTGGCTTCTTTATTGCGGATAGCGGACGGCCTGGACTATGGACATACGCAGAGGATCAGGGTCAGGAAGGTGTCGACCATCAGGGATTGCGTGAGCATAGAGCTTGCGAACGGTAAGGGGTTCGAAGCGGAGATCGGGTCGGCGAGGAAGAAGTCGGACCTGTATCGATCCATCACCGGTAGGGAGGTCGAGATATCATGAGCGAGCCTCTGAAGCTCCCTAGAGCAGTGGCATTCGTGGACATAGGGACGAACTCTATCAGGCTCCTTGTCGTCAGGATCAATAAGAACGGCTCATACACCATACTCAGCCAGGAGAAGGAGACCGCCCGCCTAGGCGAATCGGAGTTCAAGGATTACATGGTCCAGCCCTCGGCGATCGACCGCGCGGTGCTCGTCTGCAGGAAGTTCGTCGAGCTTTCGAAATACTACGGCGCGGACGAGATCATCGCCGTCGCCACCTCGGCCGCCAGGGAGGCAAAGAATCAGGCGGAGCTTCTAGATAGGATCCTGAAAGAGGCGCACTTGGAGATCAGCGTGGTCTCCGGGAAGGAGGAGGCGAGGCTGATCTACCTAGGTGTCTCGAGCGGCGTCAACATCGGGCGGAAGAAAGCCCTGTTCATCGACATCGGAGGGGGAAGCTGCGAGATAATGATCGGTGATCAGTTCGGATACTCGTACCTCGACAGCCTTAGCCTCGGAGCGATACGCATGACGTCCCTGTTCGTCGCCGAGAATAACAAGGGACCGGTATCAGGCGCTGTCTATGCGAAGATGAAGAAACATGCCAAGGCAGCGACGATAAGGACGAGGATTAGGGTCGAGGACGAAAGGATCGATGTCACGATCGCCTCCTCCGGAACGGCGATGAACCTCGCTCAGATCGCTGCGAAAATGTTCGATATCCCATCGGGCCGGCAGCTGACGCTGAAGAGGGCGCATCTCAAGAAGGTCGCCTCTATGCTCTGCTCCCTCCCTCTCGACAAGAGAAGGTCCGTCCCGGGGATCAACCCGGAGAGGGCGGACATTATCATTGGCGGGGCGGCCGTCCTAGAGACATTGATGGAGGAGCTGTCGATCGATGAGGTTGTCATCAGCGAGCGAGGCCTGAGGGACGGCTTGCTCGTCGAGTACCTGGGGGACCATGGGCTCCTGTCAGGCGGGGAGGAGGTGGATGTAAGGCTCAGAAGCGTCCTCCAGCTCTCCAGGTCGTACGGTGTGGACGAGGACCACGCCGAACGTGTCAAATCGCTCGCGTTGAGACTTTTCGATTCGGGGGCCAAGAGGAAGCTGCATGCGTTCAGGGACGACGAGAGGGACCTTCTCGCTCATGCCGCGTACATGCACGACATAGGCGATTTCATCTCGTTCAACAATCATCATCTGCATTCGCACTACATCATCTCCAACGCCGATCTGCTGGGATTCGACCAGAGGGAGATAGCGATAATGGCTAACATCGCTAAGTTCCACCGCAAGAAGGTGCCGGGGCGGAAGGACCCCGAGATGGCCGGTCTTGACGATAGGTCACAGCGTGTCGTCATCGCTCTATCGGCGCTGCTCAGGGTCGCCGAGAGCCTTGACAGGAGCCATACAGGAATAATATCTGAAGCGGACTTCGTCAAGGTGGACAAGCAGAAGGCCGTTCTGAGGGCGATCTCCAGCGACGAATGTCAGCTTGAATGCTGGGGCGTCGAATCGGACGGCAGGGCGTTCGAGAAGGCGTTCGGCCGCAAACTGTCGATGGAGGTCGTCAGGAAGGATTGAGCATGGTGGGTGACCATTTTAGATAATTTTCCTGAAGGTTTTAAAAACTACTAACACCTGGTCGATCAGAAGGAGCGCCAATAAGCGGAAATGGTCTGATTGGATGAAGATTCGGTGGAAGATCCTGATAGTTGTCGTGGTGTCCCTGATCATATTCACAATTGGCATGAACTTGGTGGTCACCTCGATCCTGAGATCGAGCTATTCCGATATCGAGAACGATATGGGCGAGGTGCATATCTCACAGACGATGTACGCGGTCGAAGAGGAGGAGGCCAATCTCCGTTTGATCCTCATGGACTACTCGAACTGGGATGACACGTATGACTATATGACCGATCAGAATTCGGAATTCATCGACGCCAATTTCATTGACACGACATACGAAAATTTCCATCTGTCCGATGTGGTGATTTTCAACACATCGGGAGGGATCCTCTACGCGGAGCATTACGATGAGGACTCCGGGTCCCTGGTGCCTATCAGCGCTTCGCTTGACCGGTCGATCTCTGAGGGCGGAAACATATTCGATATCGTATCAGTAACGAAAAGCATATCAGGTTTCATGGATCTGGACGGCAGATTGACCGTATTTGCTTGCAGCGGCATATACCGCGGCGATGAGAGCGGCCCACTTGCCGGATTTATTTGGTTCTCCCAGACCATTGATGGCACGGTGATCGAACATATCTCCGACCTGACCTCCTATGAGGTCTCCATCGAAAAGTACGATGGAGCTGACCTGATCGCTTCGATCGGATCGAGCAACGAGCAGAGACTGAGAATAGATGGCAGGGTCTTCATCGAGGAGAGCGATGATATCATATTGCTGTACGGCTGCGTCGATGATTATCAAGGGAATCCCCTGGTCCTCATAACGACGCCGATGGACCGGGAGATCGCTCGGCAGGGAGAGGCGACGCTCGAACTTATGCAATTCACGGTAATCCTACTTGGTGCCCTACTGCTGGTGATCATAATGCTCTTGATGGAGGTCTTCGCCGTCAGGAGGGTCGTGAAACTTGATCGTGATGTGGACCGCATCGGAAAAGCTCCCACTCCAGGAGAACGTGTCGGTATCCATGGGAAGGATGAGATCTCGGCCCTGTCAAGCTCGATCAACAATATGCTAGACAGCCTGGAGCATGCACAGGAGATCACTAAAACAAGCGAGATCAAGCACAAGGAGATCCTGGCAGACCTCGATGAGATGGTGTTCCGTTTCGATAAGAACTTCACCGTCACATTCGCCAATGAATCGTTCTGGAGATATTATGGTAAGAAGGATGAGGACGATGGCCGGATCAACGTGCTCAGCGTGATCCATCCAGATGACCTAGGCAAGATCATCGAGAAGGTCAGGTCCATGAACGAACAGAATACGTCCGTCCTCATCGAACTGCGCTGCCTGAACAAGGACAAGGAGCTGAGATGGCAGCAATGGACCATCCGGCCCATCATAGATGAAAAAGGTGCTGCAGATGAGTTTCAATCGGTCGCGCAGGATATAACGGAACAGAAGAAGGCCAACGACGAACTGAATCGATATAAGGATGAACTGGAAGAAAGGGTCGATATCCGTACCGCTGACCTCATGAACGCCAACCAGAGCCTCGAGGATGAGATAGAGAGACGCCGTTCCTTGGAAAAGAAGCTCGTCGAAAGCCAAAAGAGATACCAGGCGGTCGTCGAGGATCAGACCGAGCTGATCGTCCGTACCACACCAAGCGGGACAATAACGTTCATGAACGAGGCGTTCTTGAAATATTTCGGGATGGGTGGAAAGAGTCCCGTAAATCATACGTTCGTACCAAACATCATGGATGAGGACGCGTCCAAATACGCCACCTTCATGGCGAGCCTGGACAAGGACCATCCCGTTGGCATGATAGAGTACAGGGTCGTCCGCAAGGACGAGGTCCGTTGGCAACAATGGAACTATCGCATGCTGTTCGATGAGGAAGGCGCACCGTCTGAGGTCCAGGGGGTCGGAAGGGACATCACCCATTGGAAGCACATGGAGTCGGAGGTCGCCAAGGCGAACACCCTCGAGTCATTGGGCATGCTCGCTGGAGGGATGGCCCATGAGTTCAATAATGTCCTCACCTCGGTCCTTGGCAACATCACGCTGGCAAAAAAACACCTGGCCATCGATGATCCGCTTTACACCAGGCTCGCCATCACAGAGCGCTCTGTCTATGATGCGCAAAAATTGACCGATTCCATCCTTACTTTCGCCGACGGGGGGGAACCGATCAAGGAGACGCTGAACATAGAGGACCTGCTGCGCCGATCCGGGAAGGACCTGACGACGGGTTCCGATGTGGTCATTCACTATTCGGTCCCTCGAGACACATGGAACATAGAGGGGGATCGAGCGCAGCTCGTTCAAGCGATAAGAGCGATCCTCAAGAACGCCGTGGAATCGATGGTGGACGGAGGTTCGGTCGACGTTGTGGCCACCAATGTTGAGCACAGCGAGATCGCCACGGACCTGGATGGACATTCAGTTCGATACGTGATGATAGAAGTGGCCGATAAGGGATATGGGATATCGAAGGAGAGCCTGCCCCATATCTTCGATCCATATTACAGCACGAAAAGATCGAGCGGACTGGGTCTCTCGACCGCCCTCTCGATCGTCAAGCGGCATCATGGCGCCATAGATGTAAGTTCGATCGTCAACGTTGGAAGCAAGTTCACGATAAGTCTTCCGGCAACAGACCAGAACATCGAACAGGCGGTAACGGAACCTGAGGACCTCGTCGGGTCGGAAAGGATATTGTTGATGGATGACGACGAGGGCGTGCTGGAGGTGGGACAGGAGCTCCTCAGGGTCCATGGATTCGAAGTGGACGGCGCTAGGACCGGAGAGGAGGCTATGGACATGTATGTATCGGCCAAGGAGCAAGGGAGACCGTACGACCTTGTCATCATGGACCTTACGGTCAAGGGAGGCAAGGGAGGGAAGGAGACCGTCAAGGAACTTCTCGCGTACGATCCCGACGTTCGCGCCATAGTCTCCAGCGGGTATTCGAAGGACCCCGTCATGGCCCATTACCAGGAGTTCGGGTTCAAGGGCGTCGTGAAGAAGCCCTATCTCATCTCCGAGATGACCAACGAGATCAGGCGTGTCCTGGACCTCGAGGATTGAACGGATGGTGATCGAAGTTATAATCCGAGACGAAGATACCTCTGGAAGTTTTGTAGATGATAAAAGGAATGAATGGAAATGGTTTCAATATCGCCTAATGTGCGTATTAGGGCTTACTTCTTCATGATCTTCATCCAGCCGCCGCTCTCGAAAACGGCCAGACCCCTCTTGTTGAGGGTCTTCTCGAAGTCGTCCCAGGTGACGGTCTCGAGCCTTGGGTTGTTTCCCTTTGTGAATTGAATTCCGTTAGTGCCCTTGACGCGCCCGGGCTTCAAGCCCTTCTTCTTGGCGATGTCCTTTGCCTTGTCTAAGTTGATTTTCTCCATGACCATCTGATTCACCATCCGTGTTTAGGCCCTGCTGGCCCGATGTCCAGTTAGTAATGAACCGGACCAATATATAATATTTTTCTGATATTGCTCTCTTCCCAGGCATTATTTCATTTAAAAATAAATTCATTTTTTCGGTCATATTATCCAGCCTAATTAGTATTAACGATTGATTTTTCATATTATTTATTATTGCTATAGAAATGATGCTGGCTAGATGCTGGACCATAGACCGTTTACCTTTGGGCGCGGACTCCGTCATCTCTCGCTAAACATATATCAGGTAAGCGCCATCTCCAAAATGGAACAAATGACATTATTCGGCTCTTCGGGAATCCGCGGCCTTATCTGCAAGGAGATGACGGCAGACTTGGCGCTGAGGATAGGCGCCGCTGTCGGGCACAAGCATAAGAACATCATCATCGGCAAGGACACAAGGACCAGCGGCGATATGATGGAATGCGCGCTGGCAGGAGGTGCCATGTCTACCGGAGCGGACGTTTACCTCGCCGGCATGGTCTCGACCCCAACGCTCGCAAGGGCCTCCTTCGATTATGGGTGCGGGCTCATGGTCACCGCCTCGCACAATCCTCCAGAGTACAACGGCGTCAAGATGTGGAACCCTGATGGCAGCGCGTTCGACACCCCGCAGATGAACGAGATAGAATCGCTCATCATGGAGGATAGGATGGCGCTTCCGAAATGGGACGAGGTTGGCACGGTCCATAGGCACGAGGGCGCGGTCAGGAGCCATATCAACGACGTCATCAGGTCCGTAGGCAATGCCAGCGTCTCCGTCGTCGTCGACTGCGCGTGTGGCGCCACGACGAACATCACGCCCCTACTTCTGCGAGAGATGGGGTGTTCGGTCCTCGCGATCAACGCCCAGCCCGATGGGCACTTCCCCGGCAGGCTTCCGGAACCGACCGAGGACCAGCTCATGGACCTCAAGAGGGCCGTCGTCGGGAGGGGAGCGAACCTGGGCATCGCACATGACGGGGACGGCGACAGGATGGTCGCCGTGGACGAGAACGGACGCTTCATCGATGGCGACAAGCTGCTCGCCCTCTTCGCATCGCTCTCGGAGGCGGGAGGGATCGTCGCGCCGATCGACGCTTCGATGGTCCTCGACGACATAGTCGATGGCAACGTGGTCAGGACGAAGGTCGGAGACGTGTACGTGGCAGAGGCCTTGAAAAAGTTCAACTTCCCGTTCGGAGGCGAGCCCTCCGGCACCTTCATCTTCCCGAGGGAGTCGTACTGCCCCGACGGCGTGTATGCGGCGGCGCTGCTGGCCAAGTTCGTCTCGGAGAGGAGCCTCTCGCAGATGATCGACTCGCTGCCCTCGTACAACTCGGCAAGGGAGTCGTTCCTGTTCCAGGCTCAGGAAAGGGACATACTCAGGGGCAAGATCGCCGCCGAGATGAACAACGTCAAGTGCAACAAGCTCATCGTCGTCGACGGCTTCAGGGCCGAGTTCGATGACGGCTGGTTCCTCGTCCGCCTATCGGGGACCGAACCGAAGGTCAGGATAACGGCCGAAGCAAGGAACCGCGACGAGCTTGACAGGCTCATGAACGGCGCAAGGTCCCTGGTGAAGAGGTGCCTGAAATGAAGGCGCTGGTCCTCGCGGCCGGGGAGGGGACGCGGCTCAGGCCCCTCACGTCGAACATCCCTAAGCCCCTGCTCATGATCGCGGGGAGGCCGTATCTAAGCCATCTCTTCAAGGCGCTGAAGGACTCCGGCATAGAAGAGGTCGTTATGCTCGTCGGATGGAAGAGCAACCGCATCATGGAGCATTTCGGGGACGGGAGCAGGGAGGGCATCAAGATATCGTACCTCGAGCAGAAGGTGAGGCTCGGGACGGCGAACGCGATCGGTACCGCCGCCGGCCATATCGATGAGGATTTCCTCTGCATCAACGGTGATGACCTGATCTCCGAGAAGGATATCTGCGCCGCTCTGGAGGTCCATCGTAGGACCGGCAATGCCGTCATAGGCGCCGTCGAGGTCGAAGACCCGGCAAGGTTCGGTGTCATCGAGGAATCGGGCGGCAAGATGGTCAGGATCATCGAAAAGCCAAGGGACCCCCCGAGCAATTTGATCAACGCGGGATTGCTCATACTCAAGCCAGACATTTTCAGGTACATCGCTGGCACGAAGATGTCAAAGCGCGGGGAGTACGAGATCACCGACACGCTGAACTCCTATGCCGCCGAGAACGAAATCGACGTCCTCAAGCTGAAGGACTATTGGATGGACGTGGGAAGGCCGTGGGACCTCCTCAAGGCCAACGATATCCTCCTGTCGAGGATGAAGAGCGACATCAAAGGCGTCGTCGAGCCGGGTGCGGTGCTCAAAGGCATAGTCATCGTCGAGGAGGGCGCCGTCATAAAGAGCGGCTCCTACATCGAGGGGCCTGCGTACATATCGAAGGGATGCGTGATCGGCCCCAACTGCTACATCAGGGGCAGCACCTCGCTCGGGGAGGGTGTGAAGATCGGCGCGTCGGTCGAGGTCAAGAATTCCATCGTCATGACCGGAACGCATATCCCCCACCACAACTACGTCGGGGACAGCGTGATCGGCGAAAGGTGCAACCTCGGGGCTGGGACGAAGGTGGCGAACCTCAGGTTCGACGATCGCCCGGTCAAGGTATCGTTCAACGAGGAGCTCTTCGACACTGGCCTCAGAAAGCTCGGCGTCATCATGGGTGACGATGTCAAGACAGGCATCAACAGCATGATAGAGCCCGGTACGGTCATCTGGGAAAGGAGCAAGATCGGCGTTGGCGCGCTGGCGAAGGGATCGATAGGACCCGACAGCTGGATATTCTGATCAGTCATCGACGACGTCGAGCGTTATGACGCTGCCGTTCATGTCGTATGCCTGCCAGCTGTTCATGTCGTAGGGGAGGCACATGATGATGTGCACGTTCCCGAAATGACGGAAGAGGTCCAGGTCCTGCTCGGAAGGCTCGTTGCTGAAACCAGGATGGCAATGCACGCTCCCGACGATGTCGAGATCGATCGGCCGCATGTAGAGAGGCAGCACCGCGTTGTCCTCGCCCGCCGCCGACCCTGGAAGGAAGTGCAGCTCGCCGATCACGCCCTCCTCCTGCCGCAGCATCGCCACGAACTCCTTTGGATAGCTGCTCCTCGAGACCTCGATGATCATATCGAGGACGTCCCTGCTTATGGCTCGGACCTTCTTATTCAACATAGGGAACCCATCAGCTTCTCTCGCGTCCTCTGGTAGAACCCCTTGCCGAACGTGACGAACCGTGCCTCGGTCTCCGAGGCGGAGAACTCGACGGTCTCGTTGCCTTCCATCGGCTCCGATTCCTGTCCGTCCGTGACGATGACGCACTCCTTCGGCCTGACTATCTTGAGAGTGATCCTGCTGTGCGATGGCACGACCACCGGCCTCGCCGCGAACTTGAATGGCGCCATCGGCGCTATGACGAGCGCCCCGACCCTGGGGTCGAGAAGCGGCGCCCCGACGCTCATCGCGTAGCATGTCGAGCCGGTCGGCGTTGCGACTATTATGCCATCCGCCCTGACGTTGATCGCGAGCTCGCCGTCGACGTCCACCTGGAAATGCCTTATCTTCGCGATGTGCGCCGTGTGCACGACCGCCTCGTTGACGGAGTCCTTGAGCCGGCGTCCGGCCACCACCGTCTTCAGCTTGGTCCTCCTGTCGAGACTGTAATTATCGTTGATTATGTTGTCGATCCCCTCGTCCAGTTCCTCCTCGGTCACTGTCGTGAGGAAGCCGAGGTCCCCTGCGTTGACGCCGAAGATCGGCGCGTCGTTGTGGTGCATCGCCCTGAGTATGGTCCCGTCGCCGCCTATGGTGATCATCATGTCGACGTCCATATCGTCGATCGGCATCCCGGGCCTCTTCAGCCTTGCGGCCATCTCGTTCTCGAGCAGCACCTCGTGTCCCTTCAGGCCCTCCAATACCCTCTTGGCCAGCCGCGGGGCGTCTGGTATGTCCATATTGACGCTCATGCCGAATTTCATAACAGGACCTCCTTCACGATCTCGTCGCCGTAAGCCAGGATGTTGCATCTGGTCTCCAGGTCGAAGGGCATGTCCAACCTCTTCCCCTTCAGGTCCCATAGGTCCCCTCCGGCCTCCCTCAGTATCAAGGCGGCCGCGGCGATGTCGACGACCCTGATCGATTTCTCATACCTGGTCGTGTTGAGATAGTAAGCGTCCGCCTTCCCCTGCGCGACGAGGGCCAGTTCCAGAGAGGAACAGCCTAGGGACCTCGTCCTTCTGCTCTTGAGGGCGACCTGGAAGTTCTCTGGCGCCGCGAACCTGCCCATGTAGGCGAGGGAGAATATGCAATCGCCATCAGGTTTTCTCGTCCTGATCCTCTTCCCGTTGAGGAATGCCCCCTTGCCCTTCTCCGCGCTATAGGAATCGCCGGTGACGATGTTGCGGACGTAACCGATCTCGACGTCGTTCAGAGACCTCGTTCCGAGGGCCAGGGAGACGCTGTAGATAGGTATTCCCAGCACTGCGTTGTACGTCCCGTCGATAGGATCTATGACGAGGGTCCTGGTGCCCCCGTTGTCGATGAGACCGGCCTCCTCGCTGAGTATGTCCCAGGGAAGCCCCTTCTCCTTCACGTATTCGACGATCGCGTCCTCGGCCATCCTGTCGATGATCAAGGTGGGCGTCCCGTCCGCCCCCATGCATAGCTCCTCACCTGGCTCGACGTCAGCGGGGATGGACCTGACAACTTCTTGGACCCGGGTCGCGATCTCGACGAGATGGTGCATCATCGGACGGCTCTACATCTTTGGGATTTAAAATGCTTATTCCAGTACAATCGGGGATAAGGTATTAGATGGAGCATGCCATTTGGACGGTTATCCATCAGATCCCGAGGGGAGATCGTGAAAGCTAACGTTCTGAACCTATCGTCTATCGGTGACCTTGAGGTTGGGAAGGTCGGGGGAAAGGCCGCCAATCTGTCCACCCTGATCAAGGCCGGATCCCCAGTTCCCCCCGGCATCGTCGTGGAGGTCGGCGAGTACGAGCTCTTCCTCGACGAGAACGGTCTCCGGGACCGGATATCATCCTTGCTCTCGTCAATAGATTTCTACAAAGCCAGGGTCGTCGAGTCGATCGAACGTCTCGGCGACGTGAAGGACAACGAGATCCTCGTCACGTCGAACACGGACCCCGGATGGACCGCGGTGTTCAGCAAGATCGGCGGGCTGATAACGGAGACGGGGGGATACTATCTCACGGGGCCGTCGTATCCCGCGAATACGGCATCCCGGCGGTCACCGCGGTTGACCGTGCAACGAAAATCTTCAAGACGGGGCAGAGAATAACCCTTGACGGCAACGAAGGCACTATCTACATAATGGAAGGTTGATTGAAATGGAATACGATATCACGCATGAGGCCGGAGAACAGAAGGACTGGAACGAGAGTTTCTACTTCAATTTCTATGACCGTGGGAACGATCTGACCGGCTTCATGAGGATAGGCTTGGTCCCCAATAAGAAGGAGAAGACCGTCTTCTGCTTCCTAATGTTGCCCGATGGATCGGTTGCAGGGATCAAGGAGACCGTCGAGATGACCGACAACGAGCTCTCGGCCAAGGGACTCGTTCTCGAGAAGGTCGCGACGGACAAGAAGTGGAGAATGAAGTTCGATGGCGAGCTCGTCAGGACGATGAAGGGCGAGGCGGCCCCCGTTCAGGCGAGCTTCGACCTGACGTTCGACGCGCTCAACGAGACGTTCGACTACAGGAGCTGCGTGACCGGCGACAAGGAGAAGATCTCCCAGGCGGTCGCCTCAGATCACGTGGAGCAGGTCGGCAGCATCAACGGGACCGTCAAGTGCGGTGACAGGGAGTACACCGTCAAGGCACTGGGCGAGAGGGACCACTCCTGGGGGCCCAGGGACTGGACCGCACCGAGGTTCTGGCTATGGGTCGCCTGCCAGTTCAACGAGAACTTCGCGTTCAACATCACCAAGCTGGAGATGGACAAGGGGGACGTCGACGGAGGCTTCCTCTACATGGACGGACAGAACATCCCGATCGTCAAGGTCGACATCGCCAGGGAGTTCCAGGCCGACGGAAGCCCGATGGAGCTGTACATGGCCATGTACGATTCCGAGGGGAACGTGTACGGGGTCAAGGGAGTGACGAAGCACGCCGCCATGATGAAGTTCGAGGGCGAGGACAAGAAGCACCACGCGGTCGTGTGGGAGACGCTCGCGAAGTTCAAGTTCGACGACGAGGTCGGCTACGGCATCGCAGAGCACCTGTACCGCAATTGAAACGACTTCCCGAAATCCCTTTTTTTCTTTACCGTTCTTCTTCCCAGCGGCGGCGATGAAGGTCCTGGGCCTACCCTTGATCCAGTAGGACATCCTCATCGGGACGGTATGTTCGGAGGAAAGCTCGAGCGCGGGCCTATTGTCCATGCCGTTCGCCAGCAGAGTGCGGTAGAACCGCCGCTCGGCCTTGACCGCCCGACCCTTCCTCCTCAGATAGGAGAATGCGAGCCGGACCAGCGGCCATGATACCGCGGCGGCGATACAGACGACCGCGGACCTGTCCTTCTTAGGCGTGCTCGATCATCCTTATCATCCTTGGATGCTCCGCCGACCACGGACTTCAGAAGCCCGCCGAGGCTCACCGTGGACATGTACTCCTTGGTCATCTCCTCGATCTTGCTCCCCTGGTCCTCCTCACCGGGCACGGACGATGATGCTCAGGGAAAGGATTTAAGGACATTTCCCCGTTGGGTGGAACATGGGCAGAAGCAGGAACCGGATCGTGCCGACAGGATACGCGGGCGTGTTCACGGACGGAGAGATGCTGCTGACCAGGAACGCGGTCCCTCGAGACAGGGTCTACGGCGAGAGGTTGTACGACCAGGACGAGGCCGAGTACAGGGAATGGGTCCCCACCAGGAGCAAGCTCGCCGCCTACATCAGGAAGGGTGGCAGGACGTTCCCGTTCGAAGAGGGCTCGAGGGTGCTCTATCTCGGCGCAGCTAGCGGAACGACGTCGAGCCACATCGCCGATATCGTCGGCACCGGGACGGTCTATTGCGTGGAAATATCGCAGAGATCGTTCAGGGACCTTGTGTCCGTTTGCGAACGGAGGAAGAACATGGTGCCGATACTCGCGGACGCCACGAGGCCCGACGACTACGCCTTCGCGGTCGAATCGCCGACCGTGCTCTATCAGGACATCGCGCAGAAGGGGCAGGCGACCATATTCGCCAAGAACCTGTTCGCGTTCAACATCAAGAAGGGGCTTCTGACGATCAAGGCCCGTTCCGAGGACGTCACGAAGGAGCCATCGGTCATCTTCAAGGAGATCGAGGCGCAGCTCGTGAGATCGGGATGCAAGGTCGACGAGATGGTCGACCTGGAGCCGTTCGAGAAGGACCACGCCATGGCAGCGGTGAGCGTCAGATGAGCTGGGTATACGCAATCGCGTTCCATGACGGCAGGTTCCTCATGGCCCTCAACCCCAAGAGAGGAGGATGGGAGATGCCCGGCGGGCGCGTCGAGGAGGGCGAGAGCCCCGAGGCGGCGTCGATCAGGGAGTTCGTGGAGGAGACCGGGCAGAGGTTCGTTCCGGTCGCGTCGATGCCCTGCGGGCGCGGGGCCGTATTCACTGGCCTCCTTCAGGTCGCGGATGTGAAGGGCGAGTTCCGTTGGGAGCTTTTCGATGCGCTTCCGAGGGACCTTTCGTTCCCGGAGGCCGAGTATATCGAGCAGGTCGAGTGGGCCAGGAAGGAAATGGAACGGTGGTTGCTCTCACACGGCGATAACTTAAAGTCTTAAATATCAGTAGTTAAATTGGCTGTCGCTTCGCCACAAGCATAAACAATTTGGAAGAACATTGAAGGTTGACTATCATGGCAAAGATGCACGCCAGAAGAAGGGGAAAGGCCGGGTCGAAGAGGCCAATGGTCAGTGAGAACCCCGAGTGGGTCCCATTGCCCCCCGAAGAGATCACCCAGCTTGTACTGAAGTATGGAAAGGAAGGCATGCCCACCGCGAAGATCGGAATGATCCTCCGCGACCAGTATGCCGTTCCGGACGTCCGCCTTGCGACCGGCAAGACGATCCTAGAGACCCTCAAGGAGAACAACATCGCCCCGAAGCTGCCCGACGACCTCGTCGCGCTGATGAAGAGGGCGATCGAGCTCAACGTCCACGTCGTCGAGAACAAGAAGGATGTCGCGAACAAGCGCGGACTGCAGCTGATCGAGGCTAAGATCAGGCGTCTCGTGAAGTACTACAAGCGCGAGTCCGTTCTCCCAGCAGATTGGCAGTATTCTCTGAAGAACGCAGAGCTGTTGATCGAGTGAGACGGTCATGGACGAATCCGTCCAACTTCCCCAAACCCTTTTAACTCGTTTCAAAAAGGCCGCGGAGGCCGTCGAAGAGGCCTCCGAGGTGCGGATCATTTCGCACAACGACGCCGACGGGATCTGTTCCGCCGGTGTTCTCTCTTCTTTACTTCTAAGAAAATCCAAGCGCTTCCATTGCACCATGGCCAAGGGTTTCGAGGAGGAGCTCGTTCGCAGTACCTCTGAAGGCTGTGACCTCCTGATCATCTCGGACATGGGATCCAACGATCTGGGCGTCCTTGAATCGCTCGGCATCGACGTCATCGTCCTGGACCACCACAAGCCAGAGAGAGATTCCGACAAGGTGATACACGGGAACCCTCACATATTCGGCATCGACGGAGCGAGCGAGGGGTGCGCGAGCTCGCTGGCGCTGCTTCTCGCGGTGACGGTCTCCGATTCCAACTGGGACCTCAGCTGGATCGCTTTCGGAGGCATCATCGGCGACAGGCAGCACATGCGGGGGATGACCGGGATCAACGCCTATCTAATCCAGGGCGCATCGAGGAGGAAGGCCATGGAGGAGAGGCCGGGGCAGCTCATTACCGACGGACCGCTCAAGGAAGCGCTGTACGCGACCTCGGAGCCCTTCGTCGTCGGAGTGAGCGGGAACAGGAAGGGCGTCGCTGACCTCCTTTTCGAGGCCCAGGTCATGGACAACCTTCCGTACGAGGCCTTGGAGGAGGACCAGAAGATAAGGCTCAACTCCCTTGTGATGCTGAAGCTGCTCGAGCAGGGCAGCACCCTCGCCTCCTTCGAGGAACTGCTCTGCAACAGGTACTACTCCCCTGACAGGATGATCTACTCGAAGGACCTGGCGAACGCGGCCAACGCGTGCGGCAAGTCCGAGAGGCAGGGAATGGGCCTAGCGATGTTCCTTGGCGACAAGAAGGCGTTCGAGGACGCCTGGAAGCTCAAGGACGATTTCGGGATTCAGCTTCTCGAGAACTGCGTCGCCGTGCAGGAGAAGGGCCTGCTGCAGGCCGATCATTTTCAATACTTCATCAGTCCGAGCAAGGAGGTCTCATCGGAGACATGCAGCGTCATGATGCAATGGGTCGGGGACCAGGCGAAGCCGACGATATCCCTCACGCACAAGGGCGGCGAGGTAAGGATATCGTCGAGGGCGAACCGCCACATCGTTGACGATCTCGGCGTGGACCTGGGCGCGGCCCTCAAGGAGGCCTGCGGGAAGGTCGGGGGAAACGGCGGCGGCCACAACATTGCCAGCGGCGGAAGGGTCCCCCTTGGGAAGGAGGATGCCTTCCTGAAGGAGCTGGACAGGATCATAGGCGAGCAGAAGGACGCCAAGGTCTACGCGGCGAAATGATCAGCGCCACGTAACGATCACATCATCGGTCCTGAACCTCTGATCGATCATCGTGTCCTTTATGGACATATTCACGCCCGCCTTATGCATTATCAGGCCTGTCCATGCGATCATGGCGCCGTTGTCCATGCACAGCGTTCGATCGGGGACGAACATCTTCGCGCCCCGGTCCGCCGCCATCCGTGAGACCATCTCCTGAAGGCGCTTGTTCTGGACGACTCCCCCGCCAAGCAGGACCTCGTCCTTCTCGATGTGGGCCATCGCCCTCTCCGTCACCTCGGTCAGCATGGCGAACGTCGTCTCCTGCACGCTGAAGCAGATGTCCTCTATGCTCTCTCCCTTCGAACGGTGGTGCATGGCGGCCGTCATTATGCCCGAGAAGGCCATGTCCATCCCCTTGACCGAGTAGGGGAGCTCGAGCAGCTTGCTGCCCTCCTTCGCCGCCTTCTCGATCTTCGGACCGGCGTAATAGCCGAGGCCGATCTCCCGCCCCAGCTTGTCGAACATGTTGCCGATGCCGATGTCGAGCGTCTCTCCGAAGATGCGATACTTGCCGTTGGCGAAGGCGATAACCTGCGTGTTGCCCCCTGATGCGTACAGCAGCACGGGGTCCTGAGCCTCGGTCTTGATGCGCCCTATCTCCAGGTGCGATATGCAGTGGTTGACCCCGACGATCGGTTTCTTAAGCGTTAACGCCAACGCCCTCGCGCCCGTCGCGACGGTCCTTAGGCATGGGCCGAGCCCTGGTCCCTGTGAGAAGCAGACGACGTCGATGTCGCGGAACCCGATGCCGGCCTTCTCTGTGGCCTGGGTGACGAGCGGGACGACGATCTCCGCGTGGTGGTTCGCCGCCTCTCTGGGGTGGATGCCGCCCGTCGCCGGCCTGTACATGTCAATAACGTTCGCTAGAACATTGCCCTTGTCGTCGACGATGCCCACGCCGCACGTGTGGGCCGTTCCTTCGATTCCGAGCGCGATCATCTGTGTATGAGATGGGATGCTAGGTTAAAGTTCATTCAGTCCCGCAGGACAGGTCCTTGAGCTTGTTCAGGATCACGATCGCTCCTTCGTAGAGCTGGTCGTCGACGACGAGGACCGGGGTGTGCTTGTTCAGCAGCTCGTAATATGCGGCCTCGGCCAATCCTTCGGCGGTGGTAGTGTCGATGATGTTGACGCTGAGCCCCTCCGGTATCCTCTCCTTGACGTAATCGCACTTCTGACATCCGGGTTTGGTGAAAAGCAGTATCTCAGGCATCTGAATTCCGGAAAGGGGCAATGATGACTCGAGGTAAAAAAGGATGTGGTCCACCCTTCGAACAATGTAGTGAGGATTTGGTGCCAATGGCCTCGAAATTGGAGAACGAAAGACATATAGAGTAGGATGCAATACTGCGAAAACACCGGGCTCATGGTCTAGTGGCTATGACGTTTCCCTGACACGGAGAAGGTCGCCGGTTCGAATCCGGCTGAGCCCACCACTCTTCAAATCATCACATCCGTGAGGAAAATTAATAATAAAATTTCTAGGGAGCCTGCCCCACAATTCGCTGATTGAAAACCTGTTCGGCCGATTGGTTCAATTCGAACTCGATCTCTGACAGTAAATTCGGTCTTCGCAACAATCAAATGGCTAAAAACTGGTTCTCCAAACGAAATATTCTAGCTGACTGGCACTATGCCAGTCAGATCATTCGGATTATTTCGACTGGAACCTATGGCCATCCTAGACCTCCACAGCTTCTTGATGTTATTGCCCAGGCAGGTCAATGTCGCTTCAAGTTTGGTCCTTTCCAGCCCTCGAAGCAGGAACTCCCTCATCCCTCCCCGGTCCTTGAGCTGGCCGTTGACCGGCTCCACCGTCTGGCCGCGCTGATGATAGATGGCCCGGCCCTCGTTCGTGCCGAGCAGCAGCTCCATCGCCTGCTTGGTCGTCGGTCTGCCGCCGATCTCGATGATCGGCAGGACCTCATCGAAACCGGCCTTCTTGCGGGACTTGGTGGCGA
>JAJFUT010000117.1 GCA_021372315.1 Methanobacteriota archaeon | reverse complement strand
TCGGCCATCTCCTCCTCGGAATCGAGGTCTATATTGAACGCACCGCAGGCGTCGGCGCAGATCGTGCACCCGTTGCTCTCGTGGAGGCATCTCGCCCTGTCGATGCGATAGAACACCCCCTCCCTCGATTCACACCGGACGATCGCGTCCGCAGGGCAGCCGTCCAGGCATTTCCCGCATAGCGTGCATTTCGGATCGTCGATCGCCCTTGAACGCATGGATATCGTTGCCTTATACCTTCCAAGGTCCCTCTCCAGCATGTCGAGCTTTGAGTCCCTGACGAACGAGATGAGCTCGTTCTGCATCGCCATGGCGACCTTGTCGGTCGAGAGGCACACGTCGCACCTGACGCACTCCCTATCGCCCTTGCACGCCAGCTCGTTCGGGAGTCCGCCTATGCAGGGCGAGACGTCAACTATCGTCGAACGAACGCCCAGCCGGGCCAGGGTCAGGGCGGCCGATATCCCCGTCGTACCACCCCCGAGGATGAGGACGTGGGCCA
The DNA here is from genome assembly GCA_021372315.1 of Methanobacteriota archaeon. Classification (GTDB taxonomy): domain Archaea; phylum Thermoplasmatota; class Thermoplasmata; order Methanomassiliicoccales; family UBA472; genus MVRC01. Next base: position 40,264 of record JAJFUT010000117.1, on the reverse strand, counting down.
CGCTACGACCTCCCTGTACGATGGCCCCTGCGTTCGTTCCGAACATCAATGAAACGACCTTGCCCTTTGGACCCTGGACCGCATATAAGATATTTATCAGGTCAGGAACAACGTCTCGCCTCGGAGGAGGATGAGGGCCGGCGAGATCGGCTGTGAGCAAGGATTATCTATATCGGCACTAATCTGAACGGCATGCGCCAGTGCTCGTTCACCGTCGACGTCGACCGCGATGTCAATCAGGCGTGCGAAGGTCAGGTCTGCGCCGTGTCCGCCCCGAGGGACGGCAGCGACGCGCCTCGCTTCGCATCCTCGGCGAAGGGGCTGGAGACGATAGTCGGCGTGCTGGAATCGCTGGACGTCAAGGGCACTTTCTTCTTCGAGGCCAGGACCGCCCTGGCGATATCGAGGACGGTCGACCTTCCGTCATTGATGAAGGGGCACGAGATCGCGTGCCACGGATACGACCACGAGGACCTCACGGGGCATAAGAGCGGTATGCCGCTCAGCAGAGCCGAGGTCGATGACGTCCTTGAGAGGTCGATGTCCGTCCTGCGCGAGATCTTCGGGGGAATGAGGTTCGGGTTCAGGGCGCCGTACCAGGCTTGCGACGGCGATATCGAGGAGGCCCTTTTCGAAAAGGGGTTCATCTACGACTCCTCGAAGGTGCGATCGCTCCAGGACGGGCCGATCTGGCCATACAGGACGCCCTCGGGCATCATCGAGGTTCCCGTCGCCTCAGGCATCGATCCAAGGGGCAAGAAGATCGTCGGGTACCTCTGGCCGATGCACGAGGGCAAGCGGACGGTGGACGATTACGTTCATCTGATGGGGCAGGCCGATGAAGGGCTGATGGTCATCGCGACGCACACCTGGCACATGATCGAGAACTTCGGTACCGGCCTCTATTCGAAGGAGGAGGCGAGGAGGCAGAAGGACCTCCTGCACGGACTACTGTCGAAAGGATTGGACATGGGCATCGAGCTCGTCAGGATAGATGATCACCTGGCCGATAACGGCGTTCGGGAGTGACATGTCGAACGATGCTTCTCGAAGGTCGTGCTATTTCCCTTCCCTGACAAGGGCATGGGACATGCTCGGTTCCCCCGAACTAACGACGATGGCGGCGAGAAGCGGTGGGACGGTCAAGGAGGACACGCTGTCGTTGAAGATGCTGGACGACATGCTGGTCGTCGATCTCAAGAAGCGGAGCATCGTAACGTCCATCCCGGAGAAGGACGTCCTCCTCGACATCGTCATCCTTCACTATCTGAAAGGGTGCATCGATAACGAGGTCGTTCCGAAGGGAGACTGGCTCCTGTTCAGGCAGCTGCCGGGGGGCGAGGCGTTCCAGTCGGCGTTCCAAAAGAGGGTCGTGGAGGCCATCGCCGAAAGGTTCTCGTCGAGGCCGAACGAACTGATCGATTCCGGACTTAAGCTGAAAGGCCGCACAGAGACGTTCGGATCAGCGACGATCGTCCTTCCATTCCTTCCGAAGTTGCACGTCCGCGTGACCGTATGGCAAGGGGACGACGAGGTGCCTGGCAACGCGACGATGCTGTTCTCGCCCGGCGCCAGGTCGATCCTGCCGACGGAGGACTACTCCGAGGTAGGCTCGGCCGTTCTCTCGGCCCTGCTCAGGTCGTCTAGTTCAACCCGGTGATCTTCCCGTTCTCGTCTATGTCCATCTTGAGAGCGGCCGGCTCCGACGGCAGTCCCGGTACGAGCATTATCTGCCCGCAGATCGGAACGACGAATCCAGCTCCGGCGGAGACGTGTATCTCCCTGATCTTGAGGGTCCAGCCTTTCGGGGCGCCCTTGAGCTTCGGGTTGTCGGTTATCGACAGCTGGGTCTTGGCCATGCATATCGGCAGGTCGCCGAACCCCGACGTCTCTATGAGCTTCAGGTTGCGCTCGGCCTCTCCCTCGTAGATGACCTCCGATGCCCCGTAGATCTCGGTGGCGATGGTCTTGATCTTCTCCTTCAGCGGGCGATCGGACGCGTAAAGGAACCTGAAATCGCAGCGATCGTTCTCCAGAGACTCCAGGACGACCTCGGCCAGCTCCCTTCCTCCCTTGCCCCCCTCCGCGAAGACCCGGGACACGGCGCACCTGATGCCCTTCTCCCTGCAATGCTTCTTGACAAGCTCGATCTCCTCGGTCGTGTCGGTGTCGAAGAAGTTGATCGCCACGACGATCGGGACGCCGAACTTGCGACTGTTCTCCACGTGCTTGTCGAGGTTCTCGAGGCCCTTCCTGAGCGCGAGACAGTCGCCCTTGCAGATCTGGTCGATCGACGCGCCCCCGTGCATCTTGAGCGCCCTGATCGAGCAGACGACCACCGCGCAGTCCGGCCTGACCTCCTTCCCCCTGCAGACTATGTCGAAGAACTTCTCGGCGCCCAGGTCGGCGGCGAACCCCGCCTCGGTGACGACGATGTCGGCGAGCTTGAGAGCGTACTTAGTCGCCAGGAGGGAGCTGTTGCCGTGAGCGATGTTTGCGAAGGGGAAGCCGTGTATGAAGAACGGGTCCCCCTCCAGCGTCTGGACGAGATTGGGGCAGATGGCGTCCTTCAGGAGCATCGTCATGGCGCCGACGCATCCCAGCTGGGACGCGAAGACCGGTTTCCCCTTGTAGCTGTAAGCGACGATGATCTTGCCGAGACGCTGCTTGAGGTCGGCCATGGACGTGGCCAGGGCCAGCACGGCGCTTATCTCGGACGCGGCGGTGATGATGAAGGCCGATTCGTGCGGCGTCCCCCCGTCGTTCCTGCCCCCGAGACCGACGACGATGTGCCGCAGCTCGCGGCAGTTCATGTCCATCGCCTTCTTGATCATGATGCGCGTCGGGTCTATGCCGAGCGAGTTGTCCCTCGAGATGTGATTTTCGAGGATGGCGGACAGCAGGTTGTGCGCCGCCGCGACCGCGTGGATGTCGCCGGTGAAATGAAGGTCTATGTCCCACATGGGATAGACCTGCGAGAAGCCTCCGCCCGTGGCGCCGCCCTTCAGGCCGAACACGGGGCCGAGAGAAGGTTCGCGTATCGCCCCCATGACCTTCTTGTCCATCCTCCCCAGCGCTTGGACGAGGCCGATGGTCGTGACGGTCTTTCCCTCTCCGGCGGGCGTAGGCGTTATCGCCGTCATGAGAACGAGCTTGCCGGCCGGGCGTGAATCGAACCTCTTCAGGACGTCGAGCGGGACCTTCGCGATGTACCTTCCATAGGGGACCAGTTCCGTCTCCTCGATCCCGATCTTCTCTGCGATGTCGCCGATGGGGCGTGCCTTGGCGTCCTGAGCGATCTCGATGTTGGTCCTCATGGTCGTGCTCACTTGGAGCATCGAATAATATTCCGGTTATTAAAACCCCATCATGTCCAGCATGTTCAGGGCGAGAGAGGCCCCCTTCAGGAAGTTTAAGATAATCCATCTGCATTTTCTCAGCGGTACGATTCACATGACCGCCAAGCTGATCGAAGGCAACGCCGTGGCCGAGGCGATTAGGAAGGATCTCAGGGAAAGGATATCGGACCTTTCGAAGAAGGGCGTCAGGCCAGGTCTCGCGGTCATAATGGTCGGCGACGACCCCGGCTCCGCCGTCTACGTCAGGATGAAGGAGAAGGAGTGCATCGACCTCGGCATGCGCTCAAAGACGATCAGGCTTCCAGCGGACACTTCCGAGGCGAAGCTGCTCGGGCTCATCGACGAGCTCAACGCCGACAAGCTGATCCACGGACTGCTCGTCCAGATGCCTGTCCCGAAGCACATCGACCCTCGGAAGGTCATCATGAGGATCAGCCCGGAGAAGGACGTGGACGGTTTCCACCCCGTGAACGTCGGTAAGATGCTCATAGGCGAGACCGATGGGTTCCTTCCCTGCACGCCGCACGGCATACAGGTCCTCATGGAAAGGCACGGCATCGAGACCTCCGGGCGCCATGTCGTCATCTGCGGGCGCAGCAACATCGTCGGGAAGCCTATGGCCGCGCTGCTCATGCAGAAGGGGAAGTGCGCGGACGCGACGGTCACGGTCTGCCATTCGAGGACGAGGGACATGCCGTCGATCACACGTCAGGCGGACATCCTCATCGTCGCGATGGGCGCGCCGAACTTCATCAAGGCTGACATGGTGAAGGAGGGGGCCGTCGTCATCGACGTCGGCATGAACCGGGTCGCGGACGACACCTCGCCTAAAGGCTACAGGCTGGTAGGCGACGTGGACTTCGAGGCAGTGAGCAAGAAGGCCTCCGCGATAACGCCGGTGCCTGGAGGCGTAGGCATCATGACGAGGATCATTCTCATGGTGAACACCGTGACGGCAGCCGAGAGGGCGAAGGGTGGCTGACCTACGACATCATGGCGAGGAAAGACGTGGAAGGCGGGGATCGCCCCCGCGCCTCTTCTCTAGATTTTACGCGCTGGCCTCGTCATCGTCTAGCTCAGCTTCCTTCTTGGCCGATCTTACCGGGACCGCCTCGATCTTGCGATAGACCGATTCGGGGGCGATGGTCCTGCCGTCGACCTTAAGGAGGAAGTCCTCGACCGATATGCCGAACAGCCTCTCGTTCTCCTCCAGATAGGGACGGATCAGGTCCCAGTCCGCCTTGCCGAACGAGCCGATGCGGCCTCCGTTGATCTGGTCCGGCGTCACCCTGTGGCCGGGATCGCGGATGTATATCGCACCGCCTGATGCCAGCGAGAACAGGTTGCTGCCCGGGTAGGGCGTCTGGAGCTCGAACGGCCTTCCGTCCGCGCTGAAGCCTACGCCGTTGAGGATGACGAACCCTCCGCCGTTGAGCGGGTCCCCGGCCATGAACGATTCTGCCAGGTAGTCGAGGCAGGTGCCGTTGATGATGACCCTCGGCCTGCCGACCGCGTTGATGAGCGGCCTTCCGGCTGCATTGCCCATGATGTAGGCGTCCCCGCCCTTCGCCCCGTACATGAACGTCTGCCCGACGTCCCCGTGGACGACGAGCTTCCCGGACGCCATGACCTGCCCGAGCTGGTCCTGCGCGTTGCCGTGTATGACGATCTCGGCGCCTGACATGCCCGAGGCCAGATAGTCCCCTGGATTGCCGTAGGCCTCGATCCTCATCCCCTCGGTGCCGGGTCCGAGCCCGCATCCGAAGAACCTCTGGCCATGGGCATCGAACATGATGACGTGCCGCCATCCCAGCTCGTACGCCCTTCTGATCACGAAGGATGGGCCGAGTTCCCCCTCCATCGGGAATCCCCTGCAATCCACCAGGAGCTTGGAGCCCGGCTTCGTCGGGGCCTTCAGGAGCTCGTGGTCCTTCCAGTCGACCAGCGCGGCGCCGTTCGCCTGCGCCCCTTCGACGCGCGGCATCGAGCGGAAGATCGCGTTGACGGCCTCCAGGGACTTCTCGGTCAGCCTGCTCCTCCTAACGCGGCCGGCATCGTACCGGCGGTCGATGACCAGGTCGAGGAACCTGAGCATCTCGTCCAGGTCCTTCCCCCCGTTCTTGCCGCGCCTGACCGCTTCGGCGAAGACCGCCTGGACCTTCGCGTGGTCCATCGTCCCCACGTCCTTGAGGAACGTCTCGAAGGCCTTGTCGCCGTCCATCGCGTGGATGTTGTGGTCCGAGGTCACGCTGGCGATCGGCAGCGGGGCCGACAGCTTGGCGTCCTCCTTCCTGTCGTACTTGAGGTCGATCGTGACGGGCGCCCCGAACTTGTTCGAACATTTCAGGCGCTTCGATCCCTTCTCGTCCTCCAGGCTGAACACGAACGCCCCGCCGTCCGTATGGCTTCCGCCCCTGGCGTTCCAGTATACGTCGGCCTGGCGAGGCACCTCGGGGTGGTCTGCGTTGATCGATCTAAGTGCGGCGTCGATCGCCTGCTTCTCTGATGCGACCAATCCGATCTGCACGTCCCCCTCGACGAGGGCGAACACCTGGGGCCTCAACATGGCCGTGTCGGTGATGCCGATGAGCTTCTGCTTGTTCTCGTAATAGCAGTTCTGGGCGATGATGAAGAACCACGGCCCGTCCGGTGAGCTGTGCACATGCGCCCTCTGGATCGCCTGGTATATCTTCTGCTTCTCGGCCGGCAGCTCGTTGAAGTCCCTCTCCGTCGTCGGGGCGAGGGCCTCGATGATGTACTCGAGCGGATAACCGTAACCGCGGTTCATGAGGTCGAACAGCAGGACCGAGACCTCGGTGTCGGTCAGGAACAGGGTCCGTATGTTGCGCTGGGCCAGGTACTCGCTGACCGAATGGTAGTTGGCGAAGTCCCCGTTGTGCACGAGGCCCTCGTCCAGGCCCATGAACGGATGCGCCCCGCCCGGATGCCATACCCGTCCCTTGGTCGGATAGCGCTGATGGCCTATCCAGACATGGGCCGTGAAGTCCTCCATGCGGTAGAACCGTATGACGTCCTCGGCGTATCCGACGACCTTCATGATGATCATGTTCCTTCCCTGGGACATGACGAAGGCCTTCATCTTGCCAGAGGCATAGTAGTCGAGGTTGATCCCGAAGTTCGTCTGGTAGACGAACTCGTCCTCCGCCCTCCGCGCGTCGAGCGAACCGAGCTTCCTCTCCTCGACGAACTTCGCCATGACGTCCCTCTTGGCGCGGCAGAAGTAGCGCCAGACCTGCGGCGGACGGACCGGGAGGTCCGCGAGGACCGCGGGGTCGTCGCTCTCGTCGACCATGTAGGTGGCGTGGACGTCGTAGTTGGCGAGGACCCTGTCCTCCAGCTCCTTCCTGACGCTCGAGTCGATATAGGCTATCTGGACCAGGTAGTCGTTCTCGAGCACGTCCTTCGACACCTTCATCTGCTCAGGGGACAACCCGACCGCCGCTATGCCGCCGCCCTTGCCGTTGCCGCGGTTATGCATCTGCCTGAGGGACTCGAAGAAGTGCCTTCCGGGCAAGGCCATCGTGCTGGCCAGCCCTACGACGCCGCACCCGCCCTCCGCTTCCATCTGGCGATCGAAGGTAGGGACGTCCAGCTTCGACATCCATTCCCTTCCCTTCATCAGTTCTCGCGCGTTGCTCATGCCTTCACCTCCTTCCCTCCGTCGAAACGGAGCAGGTCCGTGCGGCCCCTCAGCTCGGACACGTCCTTCATCCCGAAGCGGGACATCAGGTCGCCGAGCTGCTGCCTCCAGGCGCCATAGAGATTGATCAGGCGCTGCGCGGCCCAATCGGTCTCCAGCTGCATCATCAGCTCCGGGTCTGTCGTAGCTATGCCGCGAGGGCATCCGCGGCCGCTCTCGCAGTTGCCGCAGCGGACGCAGCCCATGGCCACGAGCTCGGCGGTGCCTATGACGACGCCGTCGGCCCCTAGGGCGATCGCCTTGGCCATGTCCAGCCCGGTGCGCACTCCGCCGCTAGCGATCAGCGTCACCTCGTCCCTGATCCCTTCGTTGGTGAGGAACCGGTGCACCTTCGGGATCGCGTACTCGATCGGGGTGGCGATGTTCTTCTTGGCGATCTCGGGCGCGGCGCCGGTCCCGCCATATCCGCCGTCCAGGTGCACTATGTTGGCCCCGGCGAAGTAGGAACCCACGGCCACCATCTCGACGTCGTTGGGCGTGGACACCTTGACCGATAGCAGGGCGTTCGGATTGATCGAAGATATCCAGTCAAGGTGCTTCTTGTGGTCCTCGACCGAATAGACGCTGTGGAACGGGAACGGGGAGAACAGCGACGTGTACGGCACGGCCTGCCTCATCTTCGCGACGAGCGGGGTGTTCTTCTCGTAAAGAAGATGGCCTCCGAGCCCTGGCTTGGCTCCCTGGGCGTACTTGAACTCGACGATCGGGGCCCTCTTGATGCTCTCCTCCTTGACCCCGAACAGGCCCGTTGCGACCTGCGTTATGACGTGCTTCTGGTAGGGCAATAGCTCCGAAGGGTATCCTCCCTCGCCGGTGCAGGTGAACGTGTTCCAGGCCTGCGCGCACCTGGCCTTGGCCACCATCGTGTGCAGGCTTACGGACCCGTAGGACATCCCTCCTCCGTATATCGGCAGGTCGATCTTGACCCTTGGCCCCCTGCTCCGCCTGTTGAGATCGATGGCCGTCGTGAACTCATGGTCCTTGACTGGCTTGCTGCCTTTCGGCAGTCTGAAGTGAAGCTGGTCGAACCCGCCTCCGCAGGCGCCGACGTTGGCGGGGTGGTCGAGCGGCAACGCCTTCCCCGTCTCCGCCATCTTCCACGTCCCCAGGACCATCTCGGAGGTCCACCTAACGTCCCCCAGCGCGGGGAACGTCTCGCTGTTACTGACGGACAGCGAGCTCGTCGGGCAGCGCTTCACGCAATAGAAGTCGTTCGAGGAGCAACTGGGCCCGATGCATCTCTGGTCGAAGGGCGGCAGTATCGATGCATGCCCCTCGATGCGCTTGTGCACACCGTAAGGGCACAGCGACCCGCACAGGCCGCACGATATGCACGATCCCTTCCTCTCCACGACGTACCTGTTGATCATCTTGAGGCGCTCCGCAGGCACCCACGATGCCTCTGGTACGCATTTCTCCTTGCTCTCAACCAATGACATCACCTCTGAAGATGCCTGCGAAAGAATCTCGCTCGGCGTCCTCCTGGAATATCGCCCTGCCGGTCTCGCCGCGCAGGCGGCGGACCTCCTTTATGCCCATGGCGCCCAGCACCTCCAGGAGCTGGTCCCTCCAGGCGTTGGCCATGTTGACGACCCTTCCCTTGACGTACTCGGACGGGGCGTTGGCCAGGTCGGCCGGGCACTCGCCCTTGCACGAGTGGCACATGCGGCATCCGAGCGACACCATGAGCGCGTCATCGAGCGACACGACGTCCGTGCCGCAGATGATGCTCTTCGGCACCTGCTCCGCCGCGGCTATGCCGCCTCCGGCGATGATCGTGACCTCGTCCCTGATGCCCGCCTTCACGAGAACCTTGTGATAGGAGCGCAGCGCGTCCCTGGCATACCTTCCGCCGGACTCCCTGCCCTCCTCATCGAACAGTACGTGGATGACATCGGCCTCGCAGGCGATGTCCACGAGGCGGGATTCCAGCTCCGCGTCGGCCTTGACCCTGGTCCCGACGATCATGCCGCCCCTCGCCGCGCGGACCGCCTTGACCCTCTCCTTCAGCCGATTGGCGTCGGAGAGCTCGATGAACCGGACCTGCTCGGGCATCTTGCTGACCTCGTTCCCCGCATCATCGCCTACGATCGGCACTACCCTGCCCGACGAAAGGTCCATTCCATAGGCTTCGACCTTGTCCACAGGGACCATAAGGAGCGTATGGAGCTCCTTGGCGGCCTGGTCCAGGCCCTGCATGATCCCCTTGGTGCTCTCCTTCAGTGCGGCCAGGTCGAACACGAACGGGACAGGGAGGTCTATGCTCTCGGCCATGGGCGTCAGCAGCTCCCCTTTCGGCCCGAACTCCAGGAATGGAGGGTTCCTGCAGATCAGCACGTTCGTCGATATGTGCTCCCTGCCGTGGATGCCGTCCCTGGTGGGCCGGACGATCTCGGACATGTCGGTCCACATGGCATCGTATCCGGGCCCGGAGAACATCCCGCGGTATCCGGCGCCGAACACAGGGACCTTGCCAGTCTCTGACTCGTTCCAGACGGTCGTGACCCTCTGGGGGGTCCAGCCCCCGCTTCCAAGCGATGTGAACTCGGCGCCGACGGAGATCGTGAGCGCCCTCTGAGGACAGCCGGCGATGCATCTGAAGCAGTCCTTGCAGAACTGGCTCAACGGATCCGCCATGCGCCTCGGGTCGTCATCCCTCCTCATATGAACGCCGTAGACGCAGTTCCTCTCGCACTTCCCGCAGTTGATGCAGTTACCTGCCCTCTGTATGATGAACTTGGGGACGGGCCTGAACCTGGGCGCCGTCACCTCCTGATGAATATGATACCGCTCATACATCGCGCTCACCTCCCATGCCGTTCTTGGGTGAACCAAGCACCAGACCCTTGTCGATCAGCTCCTCGTAGATGTCCGATGACTCCGCGAACTTGACGAACGCCTCGATCTCCTTGGCGTCCCTCTTGTAACGCTTCTCGAGCCGCGATTCAAGGTCGTCATAGGCGTCCATCAGTCCGAGCTTCGACTGGCAGACCTGTTCGCAGGCCTTGCATCTCATGCATAGGAACGTCCTCTGCGCGTGCTCCTCCGATATCTTGCCGCCGTCGATCAGCGTCCTTGCAGTGACGAGCTTGCCTCTGGCGGTGACCCTCTCGTCGCCGATCAGGTTGTACGCCGGGCATACGGCGACGCAGGCGCCGCACATTGCACACTGGTCGGCCAGTTCCTTGAGCGGGTCCCTGCTCTTCGGTCCCATCGTCCTCTTCGCGACCGCCGTTGCGGCCCTGAGGAACGGAGAGAGCGTGCTGGACATCGAAGACATGATCTTCAGCCCGTTTCCGGCGACCATCGGGGTCAAGAGCATCGATGGGATGCCGAACGTCCTGCCCTTGAGCTTGAAGTACTTCCCCGAGTTGAACATCTGGCTCGGGTCCATCCTCTTCTTCGATCGGGACATGCCCGTCATCTCCTCCTCGGGAAGCGAGTCCACGAAGGAGTTGTTCCATATGCCCAGGGAATAGGGCCTAGCGCCCATGTCGACCAGCGAGGCCGTCACGATCATGGACTTGACGGCGTCGAGGGCGTACAGCATCTGATTCCCCTGGTCGGTCGGATAGTAACAGAGCATGAGGGAGTCCTTCCCCTGGAGGAAATGAACCTCCAAAAGGGGGTCGAGGGCGAACGCCTCGCACAGTTCCTCGGCCTTCGCCAGCATGTCTTCGAGCTTCGCCGTCGGCGTCAATACCTCCGCGCCGAGCATCCCTGGCCCGATCCTCCTGAGCTTCATCGGGAAGTACCTGTCGTGCGACAGGAGCCTTGCGAGATGCTCCCCCGCCTCGGTCACGCCCTTCGATGCCATCAAGGAGACGATGGCCTTCTCGGACGCCTCGTTCGATGACGTGACGAGGAGAGCGTGCCCCTGGGGAAGTATGTCCAGATGAAGCAGGTCGTTGCTGTAGGCCATCTTGTTCGGGCTGAAGTAGATGAGGTCCTCGGGTATGGGGTCGAGGCGTTTTAGTGAGATGGCCAGGTCGATCGCGTCCTTCAGTTCCTGCAGGACGATGAGGTGAGGCTTCGAGCTGGGGTCCTTCGTCTTGACCATCATGGTAGCTTCGACGATGACGCCGAGCTGCCCCTCGCTCCCGAACAGGCGGCGGAAGTCCTCCTCCCCCTTGACGTACGTCCTTACACCCTTCGGATTGGCGACCTTGACCGTCAGAACGTTCTCGCTCAGATGCCCACCGCCGAGAGAGCCTATGCCGATGCCCCCTCCTGCGATCCATCCTCCGACCGTCGAGAACTTGCTCGATGGCGATGTGATGAGCCTCAGCCCTGATTTGCCGAGCTCATGGTCGATGTCGCTCCATCTGGCCCCTGCGAGGACCGTGGCTCGTTTTTGCGAAGGGTCGACGTTGATGATCCCGTTCATCGAACTGAGGTCGATCACGATCCCTCCGTCGACTGGCACCGCCCCGCCGAACGGCGAGGACGAGATGCCGCGCGGTACGACCTTCAGGTCCCGCCTCTCGGCGTAACCCAGAATGGCGACGATGGCCTCGGCCGTGGATGGCTGGACGACCGCGTCCGGCCTGTAGTTGAGAAGCATGTCCTTGAGCAACTGGGGTATGTCCGATTGGTCCCTTGAGAAGAGCATCATCTCGCCCTTCCCGGAGACGACGCGGAGCCCCGGTATCCCTTGTGCACCGATGTCCACGGCCAGACCTGTTTTGGGCTCTTCCTTGGCATCGAACTGCTGTGCGCCGGCCTCGACCGATGTGCACCCCTGAGCGCTAGATTCCATCGAGTTCTACCTCCCGGACAAGGTGCGCAAGTGTACTATCGGACAGGGGCCTCCCTTCGATACCGCCCCGATCCTGACGGCCAGCCGGCGATCGACCCGCATGAACGGCCAGACGTACGATATGTACAAGCGCACCACGAACGGCAAATAGCCCTTAAGATGGTCCCTGTTCTAAATCATTAATAATTAGATATATGCCTAATGAAAATATGATTCACTGTACATATGATTGATTTTCATGTTGCGCCGAGGGCTGAAATTAGACAATTGAACATTTTTCGGCCCTTCCTTGCCCTCCATGCCCCATAGTCTCATCTCCGTTCGCGCCAGCAGCGTCCAGGCAGGCGAACGGACCACGTTCGTCATCGAGCGTGCGCCTCCGAGGACCGCCTCAGCGGAGCCGTAGCGCCTTCCTAATCATCATTCGCTACCCCACCCGAAAAGATTTAAGCCGAAAATTCTGTTGAGGGCTCCGTCATGTTGAAGGAATGCGACGATCATGGATATTTCCGCGGGGAGTCCTGCCCCGTCTGCGGCGAGGAAGGCAAGTTCTTGATGAACGATCAGGAGCTAGAGCAGATCGGAAGGACGATGGCAGGTGTCCTGAGACACTTCCCAGAGAAGTTCGGCCTCGAGATGGACGATCAGGGGTTCGTCGACCTCAGGCAGTTCGTCAACGCGATGAAGGACCAGAGCCGCAGGAACCACTGGATCCGACCCCATCACATCATCGCGATCATCGAGACGGACCCGAAGGGAAGATACCAGGTAAGCAATGACCAGATCAGGGCCACGTACGGCCACTCCATAGAGCTGGACCTCAAGCTCCCGACAGAGCACATCCCAGACACCCTCTACTATCCGACCACCGAGGAGGAGACCGACATCGTCCTTGAGACCGGCCTGAAGCCGTCAGACAGGAAGATGGTCCATCTTTCCAAGACGTACGCCGACGCGTTGAGCGCTGGCAAGGTGAGGACCGAACAACCCGTCATTCTAGAGATAGATGCGAAGGGGGCCATCGCGAGCGGCCTCGTCATCGGCCAGGCTGGCAGGACCGTGTTCCTCGCGGCCAGCATACCAGCTGAGTTCCTCAAGAGGGCCGAAGAGCCTGAGGAAGAGGTCATCCAATAAGCGGTGGCCTTCCTACATCATTTTTTTCAAACGTGATGCTCCAGCGTCGCCCCTCCGCTCTCGAGGTAAGACCATAGCTTGTGCGCGTACAGGACGAAACCGAGCTCGGCGTGGACGTACTCCCTTGCCTTGTGGACGTCGTTGGGGTCGAACTTGCCCTTGTTCACCATGTTCATGAACCGCTCGAACAGGACGTGCTCGACCTGCCCCGTTATCAGCTTGATCACTTCGCCTGGGTCGCCCGATACCGTTGCCTTCTCGGTCATCGGCAGCACTGGACCCCAATCGAGGCCGGCCGGTTTGAGACCGGTGTAAGGCTCGTCCTCTCCCGCCCTGTGGAGGCGCACGACCGTCTCGAAGAACCAGAGCTCGACGATATCGTTCGATTCGCTGTCCCATTTCTTCCGTACCCTTTGGACGCGCTTGAAGGCCTCTCTGACCTCTCCCTCGTCCGATTCAGGGACCCAGGGAAGGACTAGATTGACATTATCGGTCTCGAAGGCCTTTCTGCACGCCTTTACGACAGGGCCGTCCATCGTATCGCAGTGAGGTGGCATGACACATCATCGGTATCGATTCGGTTCGTGATGATTTAAAGTATCGGAGAAGCAGAGGACCCTAGAACGTCCCGTGAGCTAGGATCGAGCAATAACGGATTGATGGAAGTTGCCGACGGCGTTCACGCGATCGGCGCGACGATCTCGAGCACCTGGAACACGATCGTCAGGGAGAAAACGACGAGCAAAGGTATGATGACCGCGTCCATCATCGCCAGGACCTTCCTGGACCTCTTGGACGATGCTGTGATGATCTCCCTTGAGGATAGCAACATGATCAAAAGGATGGCTATTAGCGCTCCGCCTACACCGATACCGATCGCGGTGGTCAAAGAGACCGCGGACGAAGCCGATGTCGTCGTTGTCGATATTATGCTTATAGCTATGTCCATCATGTTACGACTGATTACCAGGCTACGTACATCCTATAAATATTTTTTTTAGGAACACGCTCAATATTGATAATGTTCTGCCAGCATGCTGGCATGATGAAAAGGGCGACGGTCGGTCATTTTTCAAACTCCGCCGCAAGGCTCGGATCCAGGGCCTCGTCCTGCTCATCGCATCGACAGGGATCGTTCCTCTACGGATCATCACTTTTTCACTTTCGAAGGACCATGGAAAAGCATCATAATGCTTGATGACCGTCCTCGGTCGATGTTCGTCAGGGCAGACACCCTCCTTCAAACCAAAGTTCCGATGCCGCGCGGGAACCACGTCATCGACTTCGAGTGGGAGGAATACCGCCCGATGCTTTTCTGGTACGTCCAAAGGGACGACAAGGCGGACACGGTCCCCCTTTCGGAGATAGACTGGGAGGTCTCCTCGACGAAACGGTGCGTAGGTAGGTTCGACCACGACGGATATCATCGATGCCCCGAGGCCATGCCAGTCTCCAAGTTCGATCAATGCCCGCGATGCGCGTCAGCGTGGATCGAGCATCAGCAGTGCATATTCGAACCGATGTGCAACGGCGAGAGGTGCGCGTCAGGCATCTGCAGGAAGGAGCACACGGTCTATATGGCGTTCTTCGGGGAGAACGCGAAGATAGGGATGACGACAAGCACAAGGCTGGAAGGGAGAGGCATCGAACAGGGGGCGGACGCCATCGTCCCCCTTGTCAGGGCGGCGAACAGGCTCGAAGGGAGGAAGGCTGAGAAGGGGATATCCCAGCTTCTCCGCGTCACGCAGTTCGTCCCGAGGAAGAAGGCGGTGGCCCTCCTGTCGGGTTCGGTCTCCTGGAACCGGATCGAGCAGATCTACAAGGAGCACATCGATTACCTTTCCGGGAAGTACGATGTTCTGCGGGAGCCGCTCGAACGACTTGACGGGTACCCCCTGAAGGACATCGGGAAGGGGAAGGTCGACCTCAAGGAGACGGTCGGACGCCATAAGGGAAAGGTCGTCGGCCTCAAGGGCAAGTTCCTAGTTTACAGGGACGACGCTGGCAACGTGAGCGCCATCGATATGCCGGACCTTCCTGGCCGTTTTCTGTCTGCAAAATGATTTTATCGCTGGAGTGCATGTTCGATTGCCTTCGGATGTTGGTATTCAAATGACTGTCAAGATGATGCCCGACGAGATCAGGCAGAAGTATGGAAAGATGTTCTGCAGAGGGATCTACGCCCTTGTCGATGAGAAGAACGGAGTCGCGCAGATAATCGAGGAATGCTCTGCGAAGGGGCCTGTCGAATGGGATGCTTGCAACAGGAAGCGCGCGAAGGGCGTTCTCCGCGACATCAGGGTCGAAGGGACGACGCTCATAATGGACACGATCATCGGAGAGGAGGAGGTCCGCTTCGGACCCGCGTCGAAGGACGTCGGCGGGCAGGGGATCAAGGCCTTGAAGGTCGAGGGGGACGTCGTCAAGACGACCTGGGTCGGACTTGCTGGCGCAAGCGTCGGGATCGGCGCATGCATGCCACAGGGACCGGGCACGATAATGGCCGAGTACCCAGACGACGCCAAGATCGGCGGCGCGCACGAGATCGAGGTGACCGTGACCCTTCCGAAGATGGTCCGGATCGTCATCGCCGTCGACGACACCGACACCAAGGAGAGGGGCGCGTCCTGGTCCATGCTATTGTCCGTCGCAAGGGAATGCAAGATCGGGCATATGCTGGAGCACAAGATCGTGCAGCTGAATCCGAACGTGCCCGAGAAGACGACGAACTGCGTCGCGGTAGGCGTTTCGTTCGCTGTCGAGGAGAAGGACGTCGAGTCGCTGCTCTCGTATTTCGAAGAGAGCATCAGAAAGGCCACGTTCTCGAAGGAAACGATGATCGTCGTGTTCCAGGGACTCAAGGTCCCGGAGGAGGTCGTACAGTACGGCCTCCGCGCCAAGAAGGAGATATTGACCGTCGACGTGGCCATGGACGTGGCGAAGAGGAACGGACTGAGGCTCATCGAGGTCACTGGCAGGCGCGGGACGATCGGTGCCGTCGCTGGCATCGGATGCTTCGACATGGGGATCAGGGCCGCGGGTCTTCCAGAGGACTTCTGAAAGATATGGAATCATTAAGTTCGCACATCAGGATCGAATTCGAACAGAGCTGAAAGAAATGCGCAACGAGATCTCGAAGGTCATCGCCAATACGGCATACCAGACCTACGAGAAGAAGCTATACAAGGAAGTGATGGAAGGGCCGATCCCCCATCACGTCGCCATCATCATGGACGGCAATCGCCGATTCGCCCGGGAGTTCGGGCTGTCCCCGAACGAAGGGCACGTGAAAGGCAAGGACAAGCTCGAGGAGGTCATGGACTGGTGCCTTGGCCTCGGCATCAAGATACTCACGGTCTATGCTTTCAGCACCGAGAACCTCAAGAGGGACGTCAGCGAGGTGGAGTACCTCATGGATATGTTCGAGCAGAACTTCCTGAAGCTGGCGAAGGACGAGAGGATACACAAGAACAGGATAAGGCTCGGGATCATCGGTCAGGTCGAGCTTCTCCCGGAGAACGTCCAGGATGCGATCAACATAGCTTTGAAGGCGACCGAGGATTACGATTCGTACTTCTACAACATCGCCATCGCCTACGGCAGCAGGCAGGAGATCATCCAGGCCGTCAAGAAGGTCGCCGAACAGGTCAAGGCCGGCGAACTGGACATCGAGCAGATCGATGAGGAGCTCGTATCGAGCTACATGTACACCGGCAACCTGCCCGACCCCGACCTGATCCTGAGGACATCGGGGGAGGAGAGGATCTCGAACTTCCTGCTATGGCAGCTGGCCTACTCCGAACTGTACTTCTCGGACGTCTACTGGCCAGGGTTCCGTCTCGTCGATTTCCTGAGGGCGATTCGCGCCTATCAGCAGAGGAAGCGCAGGTTCGGCAAATGATCGGTCCGACAGGCCGCCCTGCGAAGGCAGAACTGTTCTATCACCGTCGGTCGAATGCATTCCCGGGGAAGAAAGGAATGAGAGCCTCATCGACGTTGGAGGCCCTGAGGTCCGCGGGGCTGCGTGCAAGGATCGTGCCGGTGACGAGATCGCAGGACGTTCGGAACGATGTGATCTCGCTGCTTGATAACGGCTCTCTGGACCGTTCATTCTACGAGGCGGAGCTAAGCGGCCTGAGGTACTCGGTCCCGGAGTCCCTGTCGGAAGCGAGGTCGATCATCGTCGTAGCGGTCCCGCAGCCGAAGTTCATACTTAAGTTCGCATGGAAGAGCGATGTCGTTCAGGTCGTCGTCCCTCCGACCTGTTCCAACGCCTGGAAGATGATGGACATGGTGAAGATAGTGCTCACCGAGGCGCCAGGCAACTCGAGCGCCAAGTTCGAGGGGGCCGTGCTCCCGCTGAAGACCCTGGCATCGCGCACAGGGCTCGTCAAGTATGGGAGGAACAACATAACGTACCTGGAGGGGAGCGGAAGTTTTCACAGGCTGCTCGCGTTCTACACCGACCTGGACCTTGAGACGGAAGACTGGCAGGAGAGGGAGATGCTCCAGGCCTGCTCTACCTGCAGGATGTGCCTGAAGGCGTGCCCTGTCTCGGCCATGGTCGAGGACCGCTTCCTGATCCACGCCGAGAGGTGCCTGACCTACTTCAACGAGATGCCGTCGGACCGGGCGTTCCCCGTATCCATCGGCGCAGATTCGCATAACGCCCTCATCGGCTGCGTGAGGTGCCAGAACGTGTGCCCATACGACAAGAAGGTGAGGGATCGGGCGGAGGACGGGGAGTCGTTCTCGGAGGAGGAGACGGCTTTCATTCTCAGAGGCAACTTCGAAGGGAAGACCGCCGATGAGATATGCAGGAAGCTCGAAAGGCACGGCATGGACCTGACGATATTCCCGAGGAACCTGGAAGTGCTGATGAGAGGCCGTTGACGTAGGTATGGTCCATATTCCCCATTGTTCAAATATGCCAATTCCTTTTTCAGCATCCTCGAGGTACGTGAACGATGGCTAAACAGGACCTCATACTGCTTCATGCCCCCAGCGTCTATGATTTCAGGAAGGAGTTCCTCTTCTACGGACCGGTCAGCGACCTGGTGCCGTCCACGCCTGTCTTCGAGATGTATCCGATGGGATTTATGACCATGGCCACGGCGCTGCACGCCAAGGGCTACAAGGTCCGGATCGTCAACCTCGCGAGCATGATGCTCAACGACCCGAAGCTCGACGTCGAGCGCTACATCTCCAGGCTCGATGCGAAGGTGTTCGGCATAGACCTACACTGGCTCCCTCACGCCCACGGGGCGCTCGAGATCGCGAGGATCGTCCGAGAGAAGCATCCCGAGGCGAAGATACTCTTCGGAGGCTATTCCTCGACATATTTCCATGAGGAACTTATAGGATACGGCCAGGTCGACCTCGTCCTCCGCGGGGATTCGACCGAAGTGCCGATAGTCGAGCTCTTCGACGCGCTCGAGAAAGGTGACGACCTGTCGAAGGTCCAGAACCTGACATGGAAGGACAGGGAAGGAGCGCATTTCAATCCCCTCACGTTCGTTCCGACGGACATCGACTACCTCGATGTAGATTACGGATGGATCATCAGATCGGTCATACGCCACAGGGACCTTGAAGGGGCCAAGCCGTTCAAGGACTGGGACAGATATCCGCTCACCGTCGCCTTCACCGTAAGGGGCTGCAGCGTCCAGTGTGCCGTTTGCGGAGGCTCCTGCGGCGCGATGAAGGGCTTCCTCGGACGTTCGAGACCGGCGTTCAGATCGCCCGAGAAGGTCGCTGAGGACCTATACAACATTCAGAACTACCTAAAGGCGCCGACCTTCGTCGTCGGGGACCTGAGGCAGGGGGGCAAGGACTACGCCGACAGGTTCTTCTCCGCGGCCAAGGAGCTCGGCGTGGACAACCAGATCATCCTCGAACTGTTCACCCCCGCCCCGGAGGAGTTCTTCAATCAGGCGAGGTCGCACCTGAGCTCGTATTCGATCGAGTTCTCGCCGGACTCGCACGACGAGAACGTCAGGAGGGCGCTTGGACGCAACTTCGACACGCCTTCGATGGAGATGTCCGTCAAGAAGGCCCTTGACAACGACGCGAAGCGCTTCGACCTGTTCTTCATGATAGGGCTGCCGCAGCAGACGAGGGAGTCCGCATTGGACAGCGCCAGGTACGCGAGGCATCTCTACGACGTCGTTTCGAACGACAGGAGGCTTTTCGTGTACACATCCCCGCTTGCCCCGTTCCTCGACCCCGGCAGCATCGCCTTCGAGAACGCCGAGAAGCTCGGTTACATTTCCCTCGCCCGCACGCTGGAAGAGCACAGGCGGAGGCTCGTCAGCCCTAGCTGGAAATATGTCCTGTCCTACGAGACAAAATGGATGACCAGGGACGACATCGCCGAGGCGTCCTACGACGCGGCGGAGATATTGAACCAGGTACGCTTCGACTGCGGCCTCATCGACCGCAAGGAGTACGACGAGAGGAGGCAGAGGGCCGGCGCGGCCAGGGGAATGATGAGGCGCATCGACGAGATAGTCTCGATGCCCGGCGAGGCGAACAGGAAGGGGGCGCTGGAAGAGCTCAGGCGCGGGTCGATCGACCTGATGGACTCGACGATATGCCAGAAGGGAGATCTCGAGTGGAACGCAGGCAGCGTCATCAAGAGCGCCCCGAGGGTGGTCATCGGAATGATCAAGGGCCGTAAGAAAAAGAGGTGAACATGTCCGAACGATCAGTTCAAGGGATCACTGGCTTGCAGCGGATGAGCTTGTTGATCCTGCGCTGTCCGAGCATGCGCATCGCCCATTCCAGCCTCCACCTGCTTCCGAAGCACGTGTTGGCCAGATACTTGGTGTGGACCGCAGTCATCAGCGGGCCGTAGATCTGCTTCCTGCACATCGATTCGTAGTCCGACAGAGGGGAGCCGTTCTTGACGTGCATTGCCGCCGCCCTTCCGGCGAAACGCCCGCATAGCATGGCGATCGGTATGCCGCCGCCGTTCACGGCCATGACCTGCCCGGCCGCGTCGCCTACGAGCATGACGTTGCCCTTGACGGCCTGTTTGACCGGTCCGGACATCGGGTCGAACTTGCCCATCGGATGCATCTCCGTCCTTAGCCCCTTCATCTCCATGAACTTCTCGAAATATTCGCCCACGGTCATCTTGGCGAACCTGTTGGCGACGCCGAGGCCGACGTTCGCGGAGCCCTTCTTGGGGATGATCCAGCCATAGCCGCCGGGGGCGACGGAGCCGAAGAACATCTGGCACATCGGCTCGAAGTCCCCCTCGACCTGCACTGTGACGGCGGGGCACAGGTCCGTCGACCTCTTCAGCCCCGCGCTCTTGCCGACCTTCGAGAGCGGGCCGTCCGCCCCGACGATGACCTTCGCCTCTATCTCCATCCCGTCGACGATGACATTCCCGTCCCTGATCCCAAGGAAGGCCTTGCCGGTGACGATCCTGGCCCCGGCCTTCTCCGCCTTCCTCGCCAGGTGCTGGTCGAACCTGTCCCTGTCGGTCGTGTAGCCTGCGAACGGGACGTCCCACGCCCTCATGGAAGGGGAGAATATCCTTATCGTGTCCTGGTCGAGCACGCGCAGGTCGTTCGGGACCTCGAGAAGTGAACCGATCTCGTGCGCGTCGGGGAATATCCTCTCGATCTCCTCGATGTTCGGCATGTACTCGCCGCATCTGACAGGGACGCCGATGACCTTCCTCCTCTCGATGACGAGGACGTCCGCCCCGTTCATAGCGGCGTGCTCGGCGGTGGTGCTTCCAGCAGGTCCCGCCCCGATGACGACGATGTCTACCTTCACTTTCTCGACCATGCGATCACTCCGAGCCACACGATTTGAATATTTGAAATTGAGCTGAAAAACTTCGTCTAGGTGCTCCGGTCGACAAGGGTGTCGGCCAGGATCGCCATCGAAGCCTTGTAATCCGAATCGTTCAACGATGCGATGTTCTCCTTCGCATCGGCCGTGTACGTCCTTGCAAGGGCCTTTGCCTTCTCGACCGCGTCGGTCTTCGCCACGAGAGCGAGGACCGTTCCTAGGTCCTCCTGCGTCTTATCCTTCTTAAGGAAGGACCGGGAGATCTCCTTGCCGTACGTTTCGTCGGCCATGGCGTAAAGGAGCACGAGGTTCGGCTTGCCGTCCATGTAGTCGACCCCGCGGGGCTTTCCGAGCGATGCCTGGTTCCCGACGATGTCGAGTATGTCGTCCATTATCTGGAAGGCCATCCCGATGTTGAGGCCGTACGCCCCCATCTCCTCGATGCGCTTGGCATCCGAGCCGGCGAGGTAGGCGCCTATCTTGGCCCCCGCCTCCATGAACTTCGCCGTCTTCCCCTCGATGATCTTGATGTAATCGCTGATGGTCGTGTCGGTCTCCATCTCGTGGAGGATCTGCAGCATCTCGCTCTCGGCGATCGATGTGCAGGCGTCGGCGATCATGTCGACTATGACCTCGTTGAAGATCCCGCCTAGCTTGAACGATTTGACGAAAAGGAAATCCCCGGCGATCAGCGCCCTCTGGGTACCGTAATGCTTGTACGCGGCCTCGCGTCCCCTCCTGAACTCACCGTTGTCGTTGATGTCATCATGGATGAGCGTCGCAGCATGTATCATCTCGAAGGCAGAGGCGATCTTGATGACCTTGTTCGGGTCCTCCCCCCCGTTGGACCTGAACGAAAGGAGCGCGATCGCAGGCCTGATCCTCTTGCCGCCAGAGCCGATGACGTATAATGAGATCTCGGTAAGAATGCTCTGTTCGGAGAATACCCGATCACGCATCTCCTGCTCGACCATTTCCAGTTCGTTTCTGATGGTCGAGTCCCAAGTGAGGACCATCGGCCGTCGATATGATGACGACGTACTTAACGGTTGTTCCTTCCAGCATATATTTCTTACTGTCATCGGCACCGAGCCAGCATGTCATCTTCCAGAGAAAAAAATGAGAAGGATAGGGTTTGTTCAAGGGGTTTGCGCGGTCACGCTAGGAACGTGAAGAAGCTCTTTGCGGCGTCAAGGCATGCCTGGTAGAACGGCTCCGGGTAGACGCCCATGACGATCACTGCCACGAGGCATATCGCGACCGCGGCCATCATGCTCATCGGCAGCTTGAGCTTCTCCTCGGTCTCCCCCTTCTCCACTAGCATGTACTTTATGACGCGCACGTAATAGAAGAGGGACAGGGCGCTGTTGAGGATACCCGCAACGGCCAGCCACATGAGCCAGTCGTTCCCGCCTCCCATCGCTTCGATCGGCGCGGAGAAGAGGAAGAACTTCGATGCGAACCCCGCCAGAGGCGGTATGCCTGCAAGGGACAGCATGAAAAGCGTCATCGCGATGGCGAGGAACGGCGTCCTCTTGGCCAATCCCTTGTAGTCGGAGATCTTGTCCCCGACGGCGGCGACCGCGAGAGTTGCGACGATGATGAACGCGCCTCCCTTCATGAACGCGTGCGTGAGGATCTGGAACAGACCCCCTGCGAGGGCGTAGTCGGTCGCTACAGGTATGACCATCAGGATGTATCCCGCCTGGGCGATGCTCGAATAGGCGAGCATGCGCTTCATGCTCGTCTGGTTCAGGGCGATCAGGTTGCCGGCCGTCATCGTGACGACCGCCATGACCGCCATGAGCAGCTGCCAGTCCGCCTTGATCGCGATCAGGCCTATCAGGAAGAACTTGAACATCGCGACGAAACCCATCTTCTTGCTGCCTGCGGCAAGCATGGCAGTGATCGGCGTCGGCGCACCCTCGTACACATCTGGCGCCCACATATGGAACGGCACCATCGATATCTTGAAGCCGAAGCCCACGACGATCATGATCATCGCTAGCCAGACCATCTCGATGTTCTCCGCGCCCAGCGTGCTGAGGTAATCGTTGATGCCGCTGAACGAGGTCGTCCCCGTGAAACCGTACATGAGCGAAATGCCGAACAGTGAGAACCCGCTCGACAGACCGCCGATGATCAGGTACTTGGTCGCCGCCTCCGCGCTCTTGACGTCCTTCTTCTTGAAGGCGACCAGGGCGTACGAGGACATGCTCGTCAGCTCGATGCCGACGAACAGCGCGAACAGGTCGGAGGCGGATGCCACGAACAGCATGCCGACGGTGGCCATGAGGATGAGCGAGTAGTACTCGGGCTTGTGCTTGTCGTCCTTTACGTATACGGCCGAGGCGAGTATGACATAGAACGCCACCGCCAGGAAGATGTACATGAACAGGAGCGAGAACTCCTCGACGACCACGAAGTCCTGGAAGGCGACCGGCCCGGAGTATCCGTCGGTGATCATCCAAACGCTCAGTCCCGTCAGCGCCACGCCGACGAGCGAGAAGGCCGCGAGGACCTTCGACGACCTCATCACCATGCCCAGGGCGGGCACTGCGAGGGCGAACAGGGCCAGAACGATCTCTGGCGTTATTGCAGTATAGTCTACCATCTCAGAAACCTCCCGTCAGGACCTTGGTCACGGCTGGCGTTATGTAGTCCATTATCAGACCGGGCCAGATACCGAACAGCACGATGAAGAACACGAGCACGGACAGAGGCGCCGCCTCGTACCAGTTCACATCGTGGATGTGTTCCAGGTCGATATCCTTCGTCAACGGCCCGAAGAGGACGCGCTGCATGGCCCATATGTAATATGCCGACGACAGCGCGACGGATATTATCGGGACCAACAGCAGCCACTCGAAGGCATTGAACGCCGCTATGAATATCGCGAACTCGGCGATGAAGCCGACCAGACCGGGCAGGCCGAGAGAGGCCATGAAACCGATCATCATGAAGGTCGCGATGTACGGCACCTTGGAGGCGAGACCTCCCAGCCTTGGGATCATCCTTGTGCCCGTCTTGTGCTGCACGACACCGCAGATCATGAAGAGGACGCCCGTGATCAGACCGTGGGCGAACATCATGAACACACCGGCCGCGAGGCCGATCTCGGTGAACGTCGCGAAGGCCAGCATGACGCTTCCCATGTGGCTGATGGACGAGTACGCGACCATCTTCTTGATGTCCTTCTGCGCGATGCACATTATCGCGCCGTAGAGCATCGAGAGCACGCCCAGCACGATCATTATGATCTGCATGTAGCTGAGCCCGGGGAACATGCTCGACTCGTAAGCGCCGAGGCTGGTGTCCCATGCGCCAGGGAAGGACGGGATCGCGACCCTTATGATACCGTATGAGCCCATCTTAAGCAGGAGGCCGGCCAGAAGGACGGACCCAGCGGTAGGGGCCTCGACGTGCGCATCGGGCAGCCAAGTGTGGAAGGGCACCATCGGCATCTTGACGATGAACCCGAACAGCAGGGCGCCGAACACGGCCGTCTGCAGAACGATGCCGAAGTTACCTGAGACGAGCGCGATGTCCTCCATGCTGAACGACTTATAGCCAAGACCTCCATCGATCACCGGTTTCGCCGCCTCGAAGTACATGGCGAAGATCCCGATCAGCATCACCAGCGATGCCACGTGGGTATAGATGAAGAACTTTATCGACGCGTAGTCACGCCTCGGACCTCCCCATATCGCGATGAGGAAGAACATCGGTATGAGCACGACCTCCCAGAACACGTAGAACAGGAAGTAGTCCAGCGCGGTGAAGACGCCCATGACCCCTACCTCTAGGACGAGCATGAGGCCCATGTACTGGCTTGTCCTGTTCTCGACGTCCCAGGAGAAGAGTATGGCCAGGAAGCACAGCAGCGCGATCAACCAGACCATCGGGACGGATATTCCGTCGACGCCGAGCGTATAGCTGATACCGGCCGCCTTTATCCATTCGTAGCTCTCGACATATTGGTAGCTGCCGAACAGATCGCTTCCGAGCGCGAAGAACTCGAACATCAGGAGCGATGCGAGCAACAGCGTCACAGCTGAAGCTACCAACGCGATCATCTTCGAGAGCTTGGCCCTTGGTCCGACCATGAAGGCTGCTATTGCCCCGACGAGGGGCAAGATCAACAACAGGGATAATATGGGTACATTTTCCAACATCATGATCACCTCAAGGACTAAGGTCCACCCCCAGCACCGTCATGAGAAGGTACATCAGTAGCATCATCACGACGGCGCCTCCGACGACGACCCCGGCATACGTCTGCACGAATCCGGTCTGGACCTTGCGCAGGCCCTTCCCGGTCTTCATGCATACCTTTCCTATGCCGTTGATCAGACCGTCGATTATGAAGCGGTCGAACTTGTCCAGCACTAGGGAGAAGCCGTAGACGGCCTTCTCTCCGATCCAGTTATAGCCCTTGGTGAACCCATAGCGGGCCAGGAGCATGTCGTACAGCGGCTTCACCGCTGGCTTGTTGGCGATCGCCTTCACGTCGATCTTGTTCTTGTAATACGCGAAGTACGCCAGGAGTATTCCGGCGACAGCGACCAGGATCGACAGGTAGGTGAGCGCGTGCGTGAATATTGACTCGAGCAGCTCGAGAGCGGTCTCGTGGTTCGGCTCATCGAAGTAGACCACGCCGTAGAACGTGTCCCCGAAGAAGAACAGGGCGGCCATACCGGAGAATATCGCCAGCACGGCCAGCAATATCAGCGGGACCGTCATGACCTTGGGGGTGTGCTCCGAGAACCTTCCTTTCTTGTGCTCGTGAGCATCGTGCCCGTGGCTGGAGCGCTCGGCGACCGTCTTGGTCGCTTCGCCCTCGGGCCCGGTGAAGGTCATGAACCACATGCGGAACATGTAGAACGCGGTCATGAAGGCCGTAGCTATACCCAGCACGTAGAGCAGCATGAACACGCCGTTCATGCTGCCGGCCTCGAAGACCGACGCCAGGATCTCGTCCTTGCTCCAGAATCCGCTGAATGGCGGGATACCGGCGATCGAGAGGGCGCCTATGAGCATCACGAGGGAGGTTATGGGCATGTACTTGCGCAGTCCGCCCATCTTCCTCATCTCCTCGGTCGCCACGAGGTGTATCACCGCGCCAGCGCTCAGGAAGAGCAGGGCCTTGAAGAACGCGTGGTTCATCAGGTGGAACATTCCCGCGGAGTATCCGAGCCCGCCAGACTCGATCTCGCCCTGAGACAACAGGTAACCACCGGTGCCGAGCGCCAGGAACATGTATCCCAGCTGGCTGATGGTCGAGTACGCGAGGACGCGCTTGATGTTCGGCGAGTTCAGGGCCATCGTCGCCGCGATGAACGCGGTGACCCCGCCGATGCACGCGATGAATATCAGCACGTTCGGGCCGTTGACCGCTCCGTTGAAGACGAGGAGCGGGAACATGCGGGCGACGAGGTAGACGCCTGCCTTGACCATCGTTGCCGCATGGATCAAGGCCGAAACGGTCGTCGGGCCTTCCATCGCATCGGGCAGCCAATCGTGCAAGGGGAACTGAGCGCTCTTGCCTATCGCGCCGCCGAACATGAAGAACAGGCCCCACATCAGCCATGTCTGGTCCACATTCGCCATCGCAACCTCGTTGAAGACATCTGTGTAGGTGAGGCTGCCGAAGAGGTTGAAGACGATGATCAGGCCGATCATGAACATTACGTCGCCGATGCGGGTGACGAGGAATGCCTTCTTGGCGGCGGACGCCGCGGAAGGCCTCTCGAACCAGAACCCGATGAGCAGGTACGAGCAAAGACCGACCAGCTCCCAGAATATGAAGAGCTCTAGGAAGTTGTTCGCCAGGACCAGGCCGAGCATGACGCCGACGAACAGCGATATCTCGGTGAAGTAGCGCCTGCGCCTCTCGCCCTCCTCGTGCATGTACCCGATCGAGTAGATGACGACGAGGGTAGCGACGAACGAGACGACGATCAGCATGACCGCGGTCAGCGTGTCGATGTAGATGCCAAGCTCGAAAGCGAAGCCGCTCCCGAGGACGACCCATTCGATAGATGTCTCGAAGTAGCCTTCGCTGGGCAGATTGCCCGTCAGCGCCCCGTAGGCGATGATGAGGGAAAGGACCATAGCGGCCCCGACCAGACCGATCGCGACCATTCCGCCCTTGTCCTTGAACCTCTTGCCGAAGAACCCTACGATGAGGAACGATATCAGCGGCAGCAGCGGGACCAGCCACGCGACCTCGTACAATGAAGTGAAGTCCATCTTACCACCTCAGGATCGATAGGTCGTCAACATTGACGGTGTCCCTCAGCTTGTTGAGGTTCAGCAGTATCGCGAGCCCGAGAGCTACCTCGGCCGCCGCCAGTCCGATCGAGACCAGGGCCATTACCTGTCCGGAGGCATCGTTGTTGTATACCGAGAATGCCACCAGGTTGATGTTGGCCGCGTTCAGCATGAGCTCGATCGACATCAGTATGATGATCGCGTTCTTCTTGATCAGCACGCCAGCTACGCCGACCACGAACAGCGCGGTGGAGAGCATCAGGAACCAGTTGATAGGTATCGATGTGGTGTCCATCACTCATCATCCTCCTGTGCGATGTATACGCCGCCAAGCATTGCGGCGAACAGTACGAGGCCGAGCACCAGCACGACGACGCCCCACTCCGTGAAGAGGAGGTTGCCTATCATCTGGGTCATGTCGGACAATATCCCGTATGTCCCGACCTCGCCGAGGCCTATCCATTCATAGATCGTGTATAACATGGTGACCAGGAGCGCGCCGGCGATGATGACCATCGTCGCGATCTTCCCCTTGTCGCTCATCGCGAACCTAGATTTACTCACAGGGCCCACCTCCCATCAGCTTGCGTTTGGTAAGCATGATACCGAACAGTATCAGCACGTTGATCGCGCCCACGTATACCAGGATCTGGATGAGCGAGATGAACTCCGAGTTCAGGAACATGTACGTTATCGCTATGCCGATCAAAGCGGCGGCGAAGAACACTGCGCTCCTGACGATCTCCTTGGTCACGAGGATGCATATGGCGGCGGCGACCGTGAGGCCGGCGAACGCCATGAACAATATTGGAGCTAGATCGAAAACCATCTCACATCGCCTCCTTCATCGATAGGCAGCTCTTTGGACAAACATCGACGCACTGCTCGCAGGATACGCACTTGTTGTCGTCGAACACCGGCTTCTTGACCGGCTTGTTCGTCTTCGGGTTGAGCTCCCCCGTGTCGGTCATCGTTATGGCTCCGACGGGGCAGGTCTTCGAGCATCGGGCGCAGCTGATGCATTTCCTCGAATCGAGCTGGACGGTGTCCTTGATGGCCATGTCGCCCTTGTCGTGGGAATCGGTCCTTCCGGACTTCATCTCGGACGGGGTCACCATGGGCGAGTGGACGATGTATCCAGGCTTGCGCTCGTGCTGAAGCTTGATCGGGTCGTACATCAGGGCGGACCTTGTGTAGGCCGCAAGCTCGAACTCGGGCGTGACGATCATGGCGTCGGTCGGACAGACCTCGGCGCAATAGCCGCACATCATGCAGCGGGCCACGTTGACCTGCGGGCGCTTGACCTTGCCAAGCGTCGGGTGGTCGATCGGGACCATCTCGATGCACTTGTTGGGACAGATCTTGACGCACTTCGAGCATGCGATGCACGTCTCGAGGGTTATGCCGGGGCGACCGCGGTAGCACTCCGGCTTCACGAGCGTCTCCCATGGGTACTGAATGGTGTTCGGGCGGTGTATGGTCGTTCTGACCAGCGTCCTGAACGTGACCTTCAGCCCATCGCCGACGTACGCACGCGGCTTCAGAGCGCCGCGGCTCAAGTATGTAGTTCTCTTCTTGATCTCCTCGGCCATCTTACCACCATCCTACCGAGTATACCCTTATCAGCACTGCAATGGCCAGGTTGATCACGGCCAACGGTAGCAGGCGGTTCCAGCAGAACTTGAGCAGCTGGTCGGTCCTGATACGTACCGTCGCTGCCCTGAGCCATACCATGAAGAAGAACACGATCGCCGCCTTCGTCAGCAGCCACACGGACCCCGGGATGAAATCTGGACCGGCCCATCCGCCGAGGAATATTATCGAGAACAGAACACAGACTATGTAAGCTCGCAGATAGTCCGCGGCCATGATCAGACCCCATCCCAGCGAACCGTATTCGGTCTGCCAGCCCTCGACGAGTTCCGACTCGGCCTCTGGAAGGTCGAACGGGATCCTTTCGCTCTCTGCAACGCCAGCGATGAAGAACGTGATCGCGCCGATGAACAGGGGAATGAAGAGCAGGACATTGTTCTGCTGCCAGGCCACCATCTCTGCGAAGTTCAGTGTGCCTGTCATCACGACGGCCGAGACGACGACCAGCAGGATCGGTATCTCATACGCGATCAGCTGAGCCGCGCCACGCATGCCTCCGATCACGGTGTACTTGTTGTTCGACGACCACCCGGCCAGTATCAGGGTGAACGGGGCGAGCGAGAAGACGGCGAGACCGAGGAGCAGCGCGAGAGGGACGTTGACGGCGTAGAAGTTGTTGTCCCAAGGGACGAGCCCGAGGAGCATGAACGAGACCGCGAGGATCCCGAAGATCGCGAACTGGTAGACCCTCTTGTCCGAGTCCTTCGGAATGATGACGGCCTTCAGCAGCACCTTGAACGCGTCTGCGAAGTTCTGGAAGAAGCCGAGGAACCCGACCTGGGTACCGCGCCTGTCCATGAAACGCCCGAGGAACTTTCTCTCCATCCATATGAACTGAATACCGAACAACAGTCCAGCGACCAGATAGATCAGCGCCACCAATATCAGGGCGACGAAGTAGACGAACTGCTGGTCGGTCAGGAACTGCCTGACCGGATAGAAGAAGTTGTCTGAATCGACCCCGATGAACTCGAACGCTCGTCCAACCAACCATAGGAGCCAGGAGGAGACCGAGTACAGGAATTCATAGAGACCCGAATAATCGAAGTGCAGTTCCATTGTGATCACCTGTCCGTTTCTCCGACGCACATATCAACCGTTCCCATGATGGCCGGGATGTCCGCCATCTTATATCCGATGCACATCTTCGGCGCGGCCGAGACGGTGACGAATATCGGGCTGCGCACCTTGAGCCTGTAGGGATGGTTCGTCCCATCGCCCATGACGTACATGAGGCTCTCTCCGCGGGGGTCCTCGACATGAGCGAAGGCGGTCCCGACCGGCGCGTTCCTAGGCGTCTTGACGCGGACCGGGCCTTCCTTGATCTTCTTGAACGCATCGCGGATAATATCGCAGCTGACGAGCATCTCCCTCATCCTGACGCGGTATCGGGCGAAGGAATCGCCCTCCTTCTCGACGCAGACCTCGAAGTCGATCTCGTCGTACTTCTCGTACGGGTCGTCCCTCCTTAGGTCGAAGTCGACGCCGGAACCGCGCATGTTCGGACCGGTGACGCCGAGGTTCATGGCATCCTCCTTCGAGAGGACGCCGGTGTCTATGGTCCTCATGCGGAAGGGCGTGTTCTGGTCCATCAGCTGGTAGTACTCTCCCTTGATCCTCTTCTCGAGGAGGTCGCAGGCCCTGAGCGTGTCGCGCTCGAAGTTCTCGGGGAGGTCGTTCCTCACCCCTCCGATGCGCATGTAGTTGTAGGTCATCCTGGCGCCAGTGAGGTTCGTCAGGAGGTCGAGGAACAGTTCCCTCTCCCTCATCGCGTATAGGAATATGGTGTAAGAACCGAGGTCAGTTCCGACGGCCGCGAGCCACATCAGGTGGGAGGCCAGACGCTGGATCTCGATCGTGATGACGCGTATCCATTGGGCCCTCTCCGGGACCTCCACCTCCATGAGATTCTCGACGGCGGAGACGTAGACGTGGCTCCATGTCAGGGCAGAGCAATAGCAGAGGCGGTCCGACATCGGGATGATCTGTTGGTAATCCCTCGATTCCACCATCTTCTCCCAGCCGCGGTGAAGATATCCGATGACCGGCTCGGCGTCGGTGACCTTCTCTCCATCAAGCTTTACCCTGAGGTTCCACAGTCCGTGGTTGAACGGGTGCTGCGGGCCCATGTTTACCCACATCTCGGTCATGCTACCCGCCTCCCACCATCGAAATCCTTCCTTAGCGGGAAGAACTTGAAATCCTCGGCCATCAACAGCCTTTCCAGCCTTGGATGACCAATGAAAATTATGCCGTACATGTCGTAAGTCTCCCTCTCATGCCAGTTCGCACCGCCCCACAGGGGTGCGATGGAATCGACCTCGGGCTTGTCCTTCGAGATGTTGTCTACGACGATCTCGGTGACGACCTTGTTGGAGTAAGAAGATATGTGATAGACCGTCTGGAAATGGGTCTTCATGTCCACGCCGCAGACGCAGCTCACGTGCTCGAAGCCCAGCTCGTTCTTGAGGGTCGTGCAGAGCTTCAGAAGTATGTCCTTGCTGATCGTTAGGAAGACGCGGCGCGGAGCGACCTGAATGCTCGTGATGCCGTCCGGGAAGGCGTTGTTGATCGCCTCCGCAATCTGTTCCTCGTTCATCTTGGTGTTCTCCGTCATTTTTTCACCTCAGTCCAGGAACGTGCCCTTCTGTTCCGCAGTGATCTTCTTGTTGAGCAACAGGAACGCGTCGAGCATCGCCTCGGGGTGCGGCGGGCATCCCGGGATGTATATGTCTACTGGAATGAACGTGTCAAGGCCCTGGATGACGTTGTAGCCATCGTACCATGGACCGCCGGAGATGCAGCACTCTCCCATCGCCACGACCCACTTCGGCTCAGGCATCTGCTCGTAGAGCTTCCTCAAAGCGGGGCGCAGTTTCTGTGATATCCATCCGTTGATCAAAAGTACGTCGGACTGTCTCGGGGAGGACCTGTAGACCATCCCAAGCCTCTCGCAGTCCCATCTGCTCGCTGATGCGGCCGCCATCTCCAGCGCGCAGCATGCGACGCCGAAGTGCAGCGGGTAGATGGCGTTCCTCTGACCCCAGGCCCACATAGGGGCCGTGATGCCATCGAGCAGCTTCTTCGCGCCGGTGGCCTTCATGGTCTCGACCATGAAGTTCTTGGACCAGATCTGGAATTCTTTCGCGGTCATCGCGATGGCGTTCGGTGCGAGGCTCAGATCCATAATATCTTCTCCTTCTTGATCACGTAGTAGACCCCTAGAAGCATGGTGCCAGTGAACGCGGAGGCACAGACCAGGGGCAGGTTGTTCGTCAGGTTGTCAGAATCGATCCCAAACGAGTCAAAGGCCAATGCCCAGATCATTAAAAAGACAGTCACGATATCGAACACCACGAAGATGATGGCGTAGATATAGAATTGAACGTGAAACTGGACCTGTGCTTGTCCGATTGGCTCCTCACCGCACTCGTATGTGGTCTCGCGCAATGCCGTGCTGTTCGTGGGTCGGAACAACCGATTCGCGAAAAACGCTATTAGCGGGACCAGTACCGATATGAGAGCGAAGATTGCTACCGGATAATAGTCATCTACGAGCATTGCATCCCGAATAATGTAACTCTATATAAAGTACACTCAAAAAAGAGCCCTTTCTCAGCTATTAAATATCGTTAATTCCGAGCATGATGGACATGCTCTCAGGAAATGCCATTTCGAGGTGCATCTTATATACCGATAAATCGACCCTGAAAGCATAATTAGGTGTTGTTCCCACTCAATTCATCGATCAAGATGAACGACCCTGCGGACAAGATCGCGATATTCGTCGAGGACGACTATGAGGACATGGAGCTATGGTACCCATATTATCGATTGAAGGAGGCTTCTTTCGAACCCGTCGTCATCGGGCCGGGCACAAAGCAGACGTTCCGGAGCAAGCACGGCATCGAGGCGAACGTAGACATCGTCATCGATAGGGCGAAGGTCGAGGACTACGTCGGACTTATCATCCCGGGGGGCTTCGCACCCGACCGTATGAGAAGGCATCCTTCCATGAACGAGTTCGCGAAACGAACGTTCGACTCGGGAAGGATGATCGCCGCGATATGCCACGGACCGTCGGTCCTCGTCTCGGCGAACGTCCTTGAGGGCAGGAAGGTCACCTCGTTCCATTCGATAAGGGACGATGTGATCAATGCGGGAGCGATGTATCTGGACAAAGAGGTCGTGGTCGACGGGAACCTCATAACCTCCAGGAGGCCGGAGGACCTTCCAGCGTTCATGAAGGCTATACTGGAGCACCTGGCCGAAAGGTGAGGGCCTGAACGGACATTGATTAAATATTGAGGTCATCATATGGCCCGCTGCCGAGCGTATCTTACGCTCGTGGAGCTGTCAACATGAAGATCGGTTTCATCGGGGCTGGCAACATGGCGGAGGCGTTCATGAAGGGGCTGCTTTCGTCCAAGCTCGCAAAGGTCGAGGACATCATAGCAAGTGAGGTCGTACCGGAGAGAAGGGAGTTCATCGGTAGGTCCCTGGGCGTCCGAGTGACGGCCAGCAACGCAGATGTGGCCAAGGCGTCCGAGGTCATCATCCTCGCCGTCAAGCCGCAGCACGTCGCGGTCGTGCTCGGCGACATGAAGCCGTTCCTGTCAGGCGCGCACCTGATCATCTCGATCGCCGCCGGCGTCAAGATCGCGGCGATCGAGCAGCACCTGGACCCGGCCGTCAGGGTCGTCAGGGTCATGCCGAACAACGCGTGCCTCGTCGGAGAGTCCGCATCCGCGTTCGCCAGCGGCAAGGCGGCGACCAAGGCCGACAAGGAGACGGTACAGAAGGTCCTGGAATCGGTCGGCATCGCGTACCATGTGGAAGAGAAGCTGCTGGACGCCGTCACCGGCCTCAGCGGTTCGGGACCGGCATACTGTTACATGATGATCGAGGCAATGGCCGACGGGGGCGTGCTCGCCGGTCTTCCCCGAGACGTGGCGACGATGCTCGCGGCGCAGACGCTGCTCGGCTCCGCAAAGGCGGTCCTCGAGACGAAGAGACACCCCGGCGAGCTGAAGGACATGGTCGCGTCCCCGGCTGGAACGACGATCGAGGGGATCAGGGTCCTGGAGGAGGGCGGGTTCCGCGGCATGGTCATCGACGCGGTCGAGGCCGGCGCGAGAAGGTCCGCTGAGCTAGGCGCGAAATAAAAGGATCAGATCCTCATTTTCTTCTCGACGTCCGCAGCTGGCTTCCACATATAGGGCAGTCCGGCTGTTGCTCGTCGAAGATCCTTCCGCAGCCCTGGCAGCGATACTTCCATCTGACGACCTTCTTGATGCCTCCAACGCCCATGGCCTTGTAAGGTATTGAGAGGACCTTCGCGATGTTCTGTATCGAATAATCGTCGGTCCAGATCTCCGCCTTTAGCTCCAACGCGACGGCGACGAGCCCTTTGTCCGTCGGGGACAGCCTCGCGATGTCGCCCGTGCCTTTCGCCGCTACGTTAACCTTCTCCTCGAACTCAGGGGACGACGAGACTATCGAGAGCTTGTGCTCGAGGTAGATCGCCCTCCTGTCGCCGTACCTCTCGAGCTCTTCGAGGACGCCACCAGTAGTATAGGCGTCGATGCCTGCCGGCACGTCCTCCATCGAGAACAGCGCGGATGTGTCCAGCACGATCTTCGGTTTCATACCAGCTTCCTGTCGATAAGTGCGTTTAGATTAAATACAACTTTTCCTGTCCCTCATGGTTGATATGATGAGCACCATAACGGTAGATCCCGATGTAGTCGAGTTCGTCAAGATGTCCGGGGAGGACTACAGGCTTTCCACGTCTTGCTCCGGACCGATAATAATCCCGACCGCGGTAAAACCTCCGAAGGACAACGACCTCAAGGTCAAGTGCGGCGACCGCACGCTTTTCATCTCCCGGGTCCAGGCCCGCTACGTCAGCCATGTCACGAAGGACATGATCTACGATTCCGAGGAAGGGCTCAACTGCTCGATGTATCCAGATCTTTGATGCCTTTCAGATTGTCTACGGCATAGGCGACCATCTCGGCGATGTCGACCTTCGCCTCCTCGCGCATGACGCTGTCGGTCAGCGACATCGTGATGACGTGCTCTGGAAGTATCCCGCAGGCCGGTCCGTTCAGACCGGAGATCGAGACCTCGTAGGTGCCTATCCTCTTTGCGATAGCCTCTATCTCGAGCTTGTCCAGGCCGATCAGCGGCCTCAGCACCGGGAACTCGAGCCCGGATTGCTCGGACCTTATGTTCTGCAGCGTCTGGGACGCCACTTGGCCGAGCGATTCTCCGGTCACGATCGCCTCCGCCCCCTTCTTCAGCGCCACGGCCTTGGCGACCTTGAGCATCAGCCTCTTGCAGAGGACGCACTGGTATGACCTCGTGCACATCCTCGAGTTGATCTCCTGGTTGCGCCCGTGCGGGGCGAAGACGAACTCGACGTTCCCGCCGGAGGCGTCGGCGACGATCCTGCTGAGCTTCGCCGTCTTCAGAACGCTTCCGTCCGCGGAATATGGCCTGTTGTCCATGTGTAGGGCGATGACGTCAACGCCCTTCTTGGCCATCAGATATGCTGCGACGGGGGAATCGATGCCTCCGGACACGAGGGCGACGACCTTCATCTCATACCACGCCCTTGGAAGGATGCGGTCCGACCTCTCCGTGAACGGACATCTAATTGTTCATCCTCGGGATTTCCATCCCCGAAGGGAAGAGTCCAGCCTCTTCCTCCTCGTCCTCGGACTCGAATACCATGGTAAAAAGGACGCCGACGATCTCCTTCATCTGCTTGATCTCTTCCCTGAGATCCCGGATCTCGCGTGCCAGGTCTTCGTTGGTCTTGCTCATGGTACATCCCCTGCGATTTCAATCGGCATCGCTCGTATTATTCCTTTTCCGGCCGCGATGCGCTGATCTAGGATCAGAACTCGACGGCCGCGTAATCGTCCGAGAGCTTCCTGTAGTCGGGCCTCTCGCAGTTGTTGCAGTAGAGCCCTTTGTCCACACGGACCAGGGGGCGCCTGCATTTCCTGCATAGGGCCTTTATGACGCCGAGGTGCGGCCCGGCTGTCGTGAGCTGTATGGACGGCCTTACCTGGATGACCTTCGCCCTGATGATGTCGCTGGGCCTCATCTCCCTGGTCGCGTCCTGGACATACTCGGCGGACATCTTGGACACGTGTATCGTGCCGTTCGTGTCGCCTGTGAGCTCCCTCTTCTTTCCCTCGACGCTGATGACCTCGCATATGGCCATCGACGCACGGACATCGGAGACGGTGCAGAACACGAGATCTCCCAGATGGAGATTCGTCATAGGGTTCTTCGCCCTGACGACCGCGGTCTTCTCCTCGGTGTCCAGCTCTAGCTCTCCGTAGAGAGCGGCCAGCACCTTCCCGTCCTCCTCGTACGTCCCTTCGGCGGGGATGTACTCCTCAACCTCGGCGACCTCCTCGCCGGGAACTACCTTTCTAGTCTCTTTCATAATGAATCACCGCATCTGCGGAAACAAAGCAACGAAACGTCGAAGCTCCTACTCGATTTCCTGTGGAACGCGAATGTATGAGGGATGTCGAATTTAAACCTTTTCTGGAACTCGACGGCGAACCCGCGCTCCGAAGCGTACCTGGCCAAGAAGTCCAGGGTCTCGCTCATATGCAGCGAGTAGACCACGTCCGCGGAGCTCATGGCCTTCTCGAGGAAAGGCCTGTCGGCGTTCCTGTTCTGAGAGCCGAAGGGGGGGTTCTGCACGACCGTATCTACCTTGCCCTCGAACGAGGACACGTCGCCTTTCAAGAACTCGATCTCGACCCCGAGCATGTCGGCGTTCTCCTTCGCGGTCTTAATTGCGTTCCCGTCCAACTCCACCCCGATCGTCCTTGAGGCTCCGAGCAGCGCCGCCCCTATGCACAATATCCCGGTCCCGCATCCGAGGTCCAGAACGGTCTTACCTTCGATGTCTCCGTTGGCGAAGGCGAGGAACACCATCTCCGAGGCTATCGTCGCGGGGGTGGGATACTGCTCGAGGTCGGCCCTGGGCATGTCGAACGCCTTCACCCTCTGAAGGGTCATCTCGAGCTCCTTGCGCTTCATTTCTTTTTACCTTGGAAGATGATCCGATCGATCACTGGTTCAGACCGAGATTTAGGAAATCGGCGCTCGTGAGGATCCCGATGATCGCGCCCTTCCTCGATATGAGGATCGCCTCCTCCCTCTGCAGATGCAGCGATGCGACGTCGATCGGAGTGTCCTCGCTTAGTATTGGGAACGGCTCGCCCATCATCTCGTCGATCCTCGTCCTCATCACCTCCTCGTAGGATTTGGTCCGGTTCTTCGTCGCCTCTATGGTGTAATCCCTGAGGCGGTCGTCCGTGAGCGCCCCGATGACCTTCTCCCCGACCATGACCGGCAGCTGCGTGAATCGCCCCTTCATCATCCTCTCGGTCGCCTCCCCGACGGTCTGGTCCGGCGAGACGCTGATCACGCCCTTCGTGGCGAGGTCGCCGACCGTCAACTGCGCCCCCGAGCGGACTCCCTCGACCTTCCTCTTCCTGAGGACGTCCTCGAACGCGAACAATATCCTCCTGACGTTGCTGTACGACGGGTCTATGCTCCCCCTCTCTATCTTCGCGATGAGCGATTGGCTCACGCCGGCCAGGGAGGCGAGCTCCCTCTGCGAGAGGCCTAGCCTCTTGCGCATCTGTCTGATCTTGTCGAGGTCAGGTAGCTGTGGTATGAGTGCCGTTCTCGCCGAGGACATTTATTGACGCTCCGTGGTTCCCTTGATGATTCCTTAATAACTTAATGATATTCATCCAGTTATCTTTTTTAATTCCCACAGGAATATTTTCCGGATGTATATTTTCATATTTCAACCTCACTAGATGAATGACTTGAAAAATGGAACATTCTGAACATAACTCGAATTTTTCTCAGCTCTGATATTCTTTTATCGATTTTGTACGTGAATTATGGTAGAATCACAACGGATGTAATGTTGTCAAAGGAAAATGCTCAAATAATACCGCCAATGTAGTCGCAAAAGCACGGACCCGCAGCCCTCGATGCTGGCTATGATGATAAGATCCGCATCCAGGCCTGACAGGGCCCGTCGGGAGAAGTTCGTCCCTGCCAGCGGACGAACGATCTTCGCATGACGATGCAGAACGAAGACTGGCCACGAAGGAATGCTGCGAACGATGGACACTCAGAACATCTCGAAAGGGGGCCGATCGCCGTTGGGTCAGGAACGTAACGACAATTTCAGCGATCCCGATCTGTCCGATGAGCTAAGGGACTTCCCCAGGAACAGCAGGACCTACCTCGCAAAGGGACCTCAGGGCCTGAATGGCCAGATAGGCGGCTGCGGAATAGCGGCCCTCATATCGCTGGATGGGCGGCTCGTCGCGGGCGACAGGATCCGTTCCATGCTGACCATCATGGAGGAGAGGGAGAACGGCCTTGGCTCGGGATACGCATGCTATGGCCTCTTCCCTAGGAACAAGGACGATTACTGCA
The DNA here is from genome assembly GCA_021372315.1 of Methanobacteriota archaeon. Taxonomy (GTDB): domain Archaea; phylum Thermoplasmatota; class Thermoplasmata; order Methanomassiliicoccales; family UBA472; genus MVRC01. The sequence goes on along the minus strand of JAJFUT010000117.1, from coordinate 2,058 downwards.
TGCAGTTCTTCTTCGATGACGAGGGGGCGAAGCAGAAGGTCGAGGAGCTTCTGTCCGTCATGACGGAGGTCGTCAAGGACGAGAGGGTCTTCACGAAGACCGTCAATACGCTCAGGCCTCCATATCCCATCGTCTGGCGCTATTTCGTGCGCCCGAGGACCGCAAAGGGGTTGAACGGCAGGTCATACCATGACGAGGAGGACTTCGTGATCGACCTCGTCATGCACATCAACGAGAACATAGAGGGCGCCATGTGCATCTCGAGCGGGAAGGACATGGCCGTGTTCAAGGGGAACGGCTACTCCTATGAGATGGCCGATTTCTATGACATATCAAGATACAAGGGGACGCTGTGGACGTCCCATTCCAGGTTCCCGACCAACTCTCCGGCCTGGTGGGCAGGGGCGCATCCGCTGTCGCTGATCGACTGGAGCGTCTGCCACAACGGGGAGATCACCTCCTACGGCGTCAACAGGAAGCTCGTGGAGATGGCCGGGTACCGCTGCACCGTCAAGACCGACACCGAGGTCGTCGTGTACATGTGGGACCTGCTGGTAAGGAAGCACGGACTTCCCATCGCCGCGGCCGCCTTCGCGATGGCCCCGTGGACATATGACGAGATCGAACATCTCGACGCCGATAGCAGGAAGCTGGCCATGTGGCTCAGGTTCACTTACAGGGAGGCGTTCCTCAACGGCCCGTTCAGCATCCTGGTCGCGAGGAGCCAGCCTGTTCCGACGCTCATAACGCTGGCGGACCGGAAGAAGCTCCGCCCGATGCTCGTCGGCAGGTCATTGGACGGAGGACTGGCATACTGCGCGAGCGAGGAGTGCGCGATCAGGATAGTGGACGAGACGGCCGAAACTTGGCAGACCAACGCCGGAAGCCCGATGATCGCTCAGGTGGGGAAAGGCATCCTGAGATACGGCACCGAGCATCCGTTCAAGGTGGTGAAGCAATGAACAAGCAGGCCGGACCGAGGAAGATGGACATCAAGCTCCCGGAGAAGTTCGTTCCGATCGTGAACTACGGCACGTGCCGCGTCTGCAAGAGATGCGTCAACGAATGCTCGTTCCAGGCGCTCGACTTCAAGGACGGGAAGGTCGTCCCGGCGGGAGGCTGCGTCGCCTGCGGCAGATGCATGTCCGTCTGCCCGGCGAACTCGATAGAGGTCCGCGTCATGCCGAGCCAATTCCCTCCGCACGGCAACTGGAGCGAGAGGATGAGACGCGCCATCTACGCCCAGGCTGGAAGCGGCGGAGTGCTGCTCTCGTCGTGCGGCACCGACGGCGATTACCCGATCATTTTCGACGACCTGCTGCTGGACGCGGCCCAGGTCACCAACCCTTCGATCGACCCGCTGAGGGAGCCGGTCGAGACGAAGACGTTGCTGGGCAGGCGTCCCGGCAGGATCAGGGTCTCCGAAGGAGATACTATGAGGCTGGAGGGCGGGGACGGGCCGATCATAGTGATGGACATGCCCCTCATGATAGGGCATGTCTCGCTCGGCTCGGTCTCCTACAACACGCAGAAGGCGTTCTTCATGGCCGCCAAGGAGCTGAACATCATAGCCGGGAGCGGCGAGGGAGGGCTGCATCCGGACTTCTACCAGTACGCGGACAACATCTGCACCGAGATCGCCTCCGGCCGCTTTGGGATCAACCCCGATTATCTGAAGAAGGCGGCGGCGGTCGAGATCAAGATAGGCCAGGGTGCCAAGCCCGGCCACGGCGGCCACCTGCCGGGGGAGAAGGTCACGAACCTCATCTCCGAGACGAGGATGATACCGCAGGGAACGGACGCATTGTCGCCGTACCCGCATCACGACATCTACAGCATCGAGGACCTGGCGCAGCTGATCTCCGTCACCAAGGAGGCGACGGAGTACAAGAAGCCGATCGGCGTCAAGATAGCGGCGGTCCACAACATCGCCGCGATCGCCTCCGGGGTCGTCAGGGCCGGGGCCGACTTCATCACGATAGACGGCTACAAGGGCGGCACTGGCTCTTCGATGAGGGTGATCAGGGACCATGCAGGCCTTCCGATCGAGATGGCGAT
>JAJFUT010000112.1 GCA_021372315.1 Methanobacteriota archaeon | reverse complement strand
GTATCCGAGGAAGAACACCAGGAAATGGACCGCCTCGGGGTTCGGCGCGATGACCGCTATCGCGGAACCGCCTATCCCGACCCAGAACGCGAACTGGAACGGGTTCCCCAGCGATATGAGCGCCCCTGTGACGAAATCGCTCTTCCTTCCTCCCCCGGGGGCTTTGGGCATATCGTTCCTTTTCGCAGAACGGAAACTATCATATGCCAGATACAACAGGAGCGCCGTCCCTCCTATGCCCAGGGCGATCCTCGACATGTCGTTCTCGACGAGGAACGCCAGGCCGATCAAGGCGAGCGCGGCCCATGTGAGGTCACCTATGCAGGAGCCTATCTCGATCATCAAAGCGCGCTTGAAACCGCCCTCGACGCCCCTCCTGAGCGCCTCTGTGTTGAGAGCTCCAGGCGTGGCGCACATGAGCAGGCTCAACGCTAGCGCGGAAAGGAACAGGACCTCCAGCATCGCCCTTCGGGAAGTTCTCGTGTTATTTCAATCATCGGCCGTCAAAATAGGCCTAGGACGAAGTTAGCCAGGCCCCCCAGCATGAACGAGATGAATATCGAACCGACGATCACCTTCGACGAGTCCTTGAGCCCGAACTCCTTGAACATGACGCTGAATGCAGAGACGCAGGGCACGTACGTGGCCATGACCAGCGAGAAGACGAACATCTGGTCGACCGTCATGGCGAGGGCGAAGTCCGCCGTGCCGAACAGGACGACCAGCAGCTGGAGGGACATCTCCTTTCTCATGACGCCGAATATCAGGGCTATGATCGTCACTGCCGGGAGACCGAGCAGTCCGACCGTGATCGGCGAGAAGGGATCGACCATCGCGTCAAGGACGTCGTACTGCATGAGAAGCTCGAGCGCTATGCTGCTGACCAGCAGTATCGGGAAGGCGATGATGAAGAAGTCCTTCACCCTGTGGTAGGTCTTGCTCAGGACGTTGTCGAGCCTCGGGACCGTCAGATCGGGGACCTCGATCATCAGGCCGATCGGCTCGAACTTCATGAGCCGGTGCATCATCCAAGCCGTGATGACTATCAGGGCGAGCAGTATGGCGTATATCGCCGCAACGTGGTATATGCTGCCGTACGATCCGACGAGCCCCAGGATGACGACGGTCTGTGCGCCGCAAGGCACGGCGAGAATGATGACGGAGGATAATATCAGCCGCTCCCTCCTCGACCCCAGAACGCGAGTCGCCAGTATCGCGGGCACGTTGCATCCGCTCCCCACGATCATCGGGATGACGGACCTTCCGTTGAGCCCGAACTTCTGCATCACGCTGTCTAGCAGTATGACCACGCGCGGCAGGTAGCCCGTGTCCTCGAGCGCCGCCAGCACGAGGTAGAAGAGCAATATGTAAGGGATGACGATGGCAACGATGGACATCATCGTCAGGTCGAGCCCCGCGGACAGCGCAGCGCCGAGGTCGCCACCGATCGACAAGGCCATCCAATCGAAGAATCCGCCTGTGGCGTCCTGGTATACCGAGACGAACACCGTCTCGATATACGCGCCAACGAAGACGACCATCGAGAAGACGCCGAGCAGGACCAGGGCGAGTATCGGTATCCCGGGCCAAGGCCTCAGCGAAAGCTCCGATATCCTCTCCCTCCTGCTCATCTTCCTGGGGATTGGGCTGATGACCTCGGAGATGATCCTCCCGGCCTCGCCATAGCGATCGCGGTTCATATGGACCTCGATCGCTTCCTTGTGATGTGCCTCGAACCTGTTCTTCTCGGCCTCGACCTTCGCCTTGAGACCCTCGCTGAACTTCTCCAGGAAGAACTCGTTCCCCTCGAGCAGTTTAAGCAACGCCCCTCTCTTGGGATGGTTGATGGCCCAGTCGGGAAGCAGGTCCGAAAGGCTTCGAAGGATGTCCTCTATGTGAGAATCGTATGCGACGGAGAAATCGGAGCGGCGGCCTCCGGCCTTCGATATCAGCTCGACGACCTCGTCCAGCCCCTCTCCCGTAATCGCCACGGTCGGGACGACCGGTATACCAAGGACCTCGCTGAGCCTATTCACGTCGATGGTCGAGCGCTTACGAGCGACGTCCATCTGGTTGAGCACGAGGATCGTCGGGTAGCCCAGTTCCAATACCTGGAACGTAAGGACGAGGCTCGGCTCCAGCCTCGTCGCATCGGCGATGACGACGACGCAATCGGGGTTCTTCTCGGCCAGAAGTTTCGTCGCCACCTTCTCGTCCTCGCTCACCCCGGTGAGCCCGTAGGTGCCTGGAAGATCGAAAATATCGATCTTGACGCCTTCGTGGACGACCCTGCCCTCCTGGAACTCGACCGTTGTTCCGGGGTAGTTGGACGATAGGGCGCTCACTCCCGTGAGCTTGCTGAAAACGACGGACTTACCGACGTTCGGGTGCCCGAGAAGGGCCACGAGGACCTCATCTTTCATGAGCCGCCTCCGTGATCATCTTCGATCGCAACGTCCGGTCGGCGACACGTGCACCATCGCGGCGTAGTCCTTGGCCAGAGCGATCTTGCAGTCCTGTATCATCAATACTATAGGTCCGCCCATCGGCAGCCTGTCCTCGACACAGAGCGTCCTTCCCGGGACTATTCCCATCGAGATGATCCTCCTCATCTTCACCGTGTCGTCGCATACGAGGTGCGTGATGACCGCCTTATCTCCCTTGACGACGTCGGTCAGCGGGACCGATGGTTCGGACATGCATAGGCTGCAATCGTCCTTGCATTTCGGGATCGGATCGCCGTCCGGACAGGTCTCAGGATTGTTCATCATGTGACAGATGCGCTTCTCGCTCTCGTCCGAGAGCGTGTGCTCTAGACGGCACGCCTCTTCGTGGCTCTCCTCGTTCTTGAGGCCCAGAACATCGACGAGGAAGCGTTCCAGCAGACGGTGCTTGCGCTTTATCTTCGCGCCGATCTCGGTGCCCCTCTCGGTGAGCGTCACGCCCTTGTACTTCTCGTAATTGACATAGCCCATGTCCGCGAGCTTCTGCATCATCTCGGTGACGCTTGCTGGAGATACCTTCATCCTCTCAGCTATCTCCTTCGTCTTGGCGGGGGACCCCTTCTGCGTGAGCCCCCAGATGCATTCGAGGTATTCCTCGACGTTCTCGCTGACCATGATAATTCCCCATCTTAGGCATGTGTATATAAATTTTGGTCTGCCTAAACATTAATTGTAGAAGAACCTAAAAATCATGATGCCCGATATTTATATGACTGGCATCGGATGTGCATATCAAAAAATATCCGCTGCCTAAATCTATTTGAAGGGATTTAAATGTCGGAGAAGGGCACGATGTCGCAGCATTTGCAGGCGTGGCACATGGTCTTGTAGTCGAGCGGACTCAGGCCGTATTTGGCATAGATCTTCTTGGCCGCCTCGCCCAGGCGCAATATCCGATCGGGCGTCATATGCTCGATCTCGCCCAAAGCTTCCGTCAATGGCCTCCTGTTGATGTCGTTGGTCCTCAATGGCCTCAGCGAAGGCACGATGCCCATCTTAGCGAGCGCTTCGACGCCTTCCAGCACGTTCTCGTCCGTCTCGCCCATCCCGAATATGATGTTCGTCGTGACCTTGCTCTTACCGAAGACCTTCACGGCATGTGCCAGAGCCTCGAGGATCCAATCGATGTCCATCTCGCCGCACACCTTCCTGAAGATGTCTCGGTCCCAGGTCTCGATGTTCATCTTGATCTCGGTCGCGCCGGCCTCCTTCAGTCGGTCGATGTCCTCCAGCTTTGAGACGTAAGGCTCGACGCCTATCGGCATATCAGGACCGACCTTCCTGCGGATCAGGCCGACCACCTCGATCATCTCGTTGACCGTCGCCTCGGGACTGATGACGACGGCCGATGTGATGGATATGCAGCGGAGGTCCTCCCTATCGATGACCTGGTCGATCATCGTGAGCACCTTCTCCTTGTCCAATCCCTTCGTCGAATCCCTCGGAAGGCGGGGGGAGGTGCAGAACTTGCAGTCGTAGATGCATTCCTGGTGAAGGTTGATGAAGGCCTGTTCGGGGCTATGATAGATCGTAGGCTGAAGCTCGACCCTATCGACGAGCACCTCGCCCTTCCACATGATAGAAAGACCGTTCTGTCCTTCGACCAGCTCGAACTCGCCGGAATCGCGGGAGATAGACTTCTTCACCCTGATCCCTTCGAAGCAGAACACTATCGAGACCGAGCCTGCGCCGGGGCCGGCCGTAGAGCGACTCGCCCTGAAAGGAAGGTGGAAGTCCTTGGGTATCCTGACCGCCCCGCCTGATATGAGGATCGCTTTCTTCCTCGCCGCGCTCATTCGGTCCTCCATTTGACACCGTCCGCCGTGTCCTCGATCACGATGCCCTTCTCCTTCAGACCGTCGCGTATCTTGTCCGCCAGGTCGTAGAGCTTCCTCTTTCGCAGCTCCTGCCGCACCGAGATGAGAACGTCCATGACATCATCGACCTGGTCCGCTCCGATCTCGATCTTCGGCAATATGCCGAGCATCTGGTCGAACTCCTCGAAGAGCATCAGGATGCATTTGGCGCCCTTCTTGCTCAGAAGCTCGTGCTGCATAAGCTTGTTGGACTCCCTCGACAGGTCGAACAGCACCGAGATCGCCCCCCTTGTGTTGAGGTCGTCGTCCATATGCTCGATGAACTCGGCCCTCGACCTCTTGAAGAGATCGTCGGCGTCGTATGAGCCGCTGGCTGTCTCGAGGTAGTCCTTCAGCTCGGAATAGGTGTGCTGCAGGCGCCTGAGCGCCGCTGCCGCCTCGTTCAACGCGTCCTCTCCGTACGTGAGCGGCCCGCGATAATGAGTGTTGAGGAAGTAGAACCTGACCTCTTCGGTCGAGTACACCTCCATCACGTCCCGGACGGTGAAGAAGTTCTTCAGGGACTTGGCCATCTTCTCGCCCTCGACCTGGAGCATCCCGTTGTGCATCCAGTACTTGGCCAGGGGCTTTCCGGTGACCGACTCCGACTGGAGGATCTCGTTCTCGTGGTGCGGGAAGATCAGGTCGTTCCCGCCCCCGTGGATGTCGAGCGTCTCACCCAAGTGGTGAAGGACCATCGCCGAGCACTCGATGTGCCAGCCAGGACGTCCCTTGCCCCAGGGGCTGTCCCACGACACCTCGCCCGGCTTCGCTGCCTTCCAGACGGCGAAGTCCGCGGGGCTCCTCTTCGTGTCGTCGACGTCGATCCTGGCGCCGGACAACATCTCCTCGAGCTTGTTCCCCGAGAGCTTTCCGTAGTCCTTGACCATCCCGACGTCGAAGTAGACGCTGCCGTCCTCGAGGACGTAGCCATACCCTGCGTCGATGATCTTCTTGACCATCTCGATTATGTCGTCGATGCTTTCGGACGCCTTCGGGTACATGTCCGCCTTCCTGACGCCGAGCTTCCCGAGGTCCTCGAAGTAGTGGTCGATGTACATCCTAGAAAGGGCGAGGGGGTCCATGCCAGTTTCGTTCGCCTTGTTGATGATCTTGTCGTCTACGTCGGTGAAGTTCGTGACGTGGTACACGTCATAGCCCTTGTACCGAAGGTACCTGGCGACCATGTCGAAGACGATGATCGAGCGCGCGTGGCCCATGTGTATGTCATCGTACACCGTGACGCCGCACACGTACATCCTGACCTTCTTGTCATTGATCGGAACGAACTCTTCCTCTTCCTTCGTCAGGGTGTTGAAGATCTTCAATGCCATCGCCTAAGCCCTGTTGGTGATGATGCTCAACTTATTTTTCCTTTTTGAGCCGCTCCTCGAGCATTTCGATCCGCCGGTCCAACTGCGCGATATGGTTGGTGAGGTCCATCAACGTGTCCCGGACAGGATCTGGAAGCTCGTCGTGCCTCAGGTCCGTCCTGACGATGGCGCCGTCCCTCTTGACGACCTTGCCCGGAACTCCGACGACGGTGGAGTTCGGAGGGACGTCCTTAATGACGACCGATCCGGCGCCGATCTTGACGTTGTCTCCGATCGTGATGTCACCGAGCACGACGGCGCTCGCCCCGATCGTGACGTTGTTGCCGATCGTCGGGTGGCGCTTCCCCTTGCTGGTGCTCACGCCTCCGAGAGTTACGCCCTGGAACAGCGAGACGTTCTCGCCGATGATGGTCGTCTCGCCGATGACGACGCCGACCGCGTGATCAATGAAGAATCCTTTCCCGATCGTGGCGCCCGGATGGATGTCCGCCCCAGTCAGGAACCGGCCCCAATAGTTCATCGCCCTCGCCAGCCGGAAATGCCCCTTCTCGTACTGCTTGTGCGAGACCTTGTAGATGATTATCGCGTGAAGGCCGGGGCTGAACATCAGCGCCTCAGCGTACGATCTTGCGGCCGGGTCCCTTTCGAGGACGGTCTCCACAGCTTCCTTCCAGCTCATGCGACCTACTCGTTGAACAGGTCTGTACTTAAGTACCTTTCTCCGGAGTCTGGCAGGAGCACCAGCACCTTCTTTCCGGGGAGGTCTTTGGCCATCCCCATCGCGGCTGAGAGCGCCGCACCCCCGGACACGCCGATCAGGATCCCTTCCTCCTTCGCGAGCCTACGCGCCATATAATAGGCGTCCTCGTCCTTCACAGGCAGTATCCAATCGACGAACTGCCGATCGAACACCTTCGGCTTGAACCCTGCCCCGATGCCCTGTATGCGGTGCGGCCCTGGCCTGCCCCCGCCAAGAACGGCCGAGCCAGCGGGCTCGACGCCGACGATCCACGTGCCGGGCTTCTTCTCCTTGAGCGCGCGGCCGACACCTGTGATCGTTCCGCCTGTGCCGATGCCGGCGATGAACAGGTCTATGTCAGGCATATCGGCCAGTATCTCCTCCGCGGTCGTCCTGTAATGCACGTCGGCGTTCGCCTGGTTCTCGAACTGCTGCGGCATGAAGCATTCCGAGGATGAGCAGATCTCCTTGGCCTTGCTGATCGCTCCGGCCATGCCCTCCGAGCCTGGCGTGAGGACCACCTC
>JAJFUT010000080.1 GCA_021372315.1 Methanobacteriota archaeon | reverse complement strand
TCGACCATCTCCAAGTGTGACCGATGATGCCGCGGACGGGCAGATCGAACGCCCTGAGATCGAAAAGGACATGCCGTCGATCCCGAACGAGTACGCACTGACGCTGAGGTTGCTGAGCGGCGACGAGAGGCAAATGTTCCGTACGATGGTCGACCTCGGGGGAGAGGCATTGCAGAAGGACCTGATCTTGAGGACTAAGATGTCCGATGCTAAGGTCTCGAGGGTGCTCGACCGGCTCATCGAGAAAGGGTTGGTCACGAAGGAGCGTTACGGGGTCACGAACAAGGTCCGAATAGCCATCGATAAATGAACATTTCACAGGGCCAGTTTTCACTTTTCTGCAAGCCTTGCAGCACTTTTCACGTAGGGTTTTATCTGTCTTTTCAGCGCTCGAAGCTCATCTAGATGCGCCGGTCCGGCGTGTCTAGGAGTTGAAGGAGATGAACAAGAAAATGATCTTAGGGGCGTTCGTCGGAGCGCTCGCCTTGATAGCGGTCATCGCTACGGCAGTTACGGCCGCACCTTCGTTCGCATCGTCAGGCTCCGCCGATGAGCTAGCGTCGAACGGGATGAACGGCGATTGCGACCGAACGCAGGACCAGCTGACGGACCGGGACCATCTCAGGGACGGCCCCTGCGGGAACTGCACCAACATCGATGGAACGAGTGGTGGGGCCATGGTCATGAACCAGAACATTGGCCAGGATCAGGCACGGCAAGGGTCGGCGTACCGCGCGATGGAATGCAGCGGTCCCGATGGGGATGCAGGCCAACAGATGCATAGGAACGGAATGCCCTGAGGGGAATTCGTTCATCCGCCGTCAAACACTTTCCAACTTTTCATCCTGGCATGTTCCTTATGAGGACTGGCTCATCAAGCAAAAGGTTAAGAAAGTCCAGATTATTGCTCGCCATATGATACAGAGGCCGCGCGGAACGAGGGACTTCACCCCCGAGGAGATGGAGACCAGACGATATTACGAGGCGATGATGAGGTCCGCCTGCGTTTCCCACGGGTTCCGCGAGGTCCAGACCCCTATCTTCGAGCACACCGAGCTCTTCACCACGAAATCAGGCCCGGGCATCATCGAGGAGATATACGCGTTCAAGGACAAGGGGGACAGGGACATCTGTCTCAGGCCAGAGCTGACGGCGTCCGTCATCCGTTTCTTCGTCAACGACCTCACGAACTATCCGAGGCCGTTGAAGATGTTCTACTACGGGCCCTGCTTCAGGTACGAGAGGCCCCAGGCAGGCCGTTACCGCGAGTTCTACCAGTTCGGGGCCGAGGCGATAGGTTCGCCCACCCCGGAGATGGACGCGGAGGTCATCGGCCTCGCGGCATCGATCCTGGAAAGGACCGGCCTCAAGGACTATCGGATCCGCGTCGGACACATCGGCCTCCTCAAGGGCATGCTGAGGACGGCAGGCGTCGAGGGGGACCAGGCGCTTCCGATACTACAGAAGCTCGACAAGAAAATGTACGACGAGGCTCGGACGCTGATGGAGGCTGCCGGCATGTCCATCGAGTCGGCCGAGAGGGTGATCGCCATGACGAAGGTCACCGGGCCGATCGAAGTGCTCAAGGACTTCGAGGGCGAGGCGAGGACGTACCTCGAGGAGGTCTTCGAGATATTGGGGCATTATGGGTTCAGGAACCTCGAGGTCGACCTGGGGGTCGTGAGGGGCCTGGCATATTATACCGGGATGGTGTTCGAGGTCGACGCGCCCAAGCTTGGCGCCGAGAAGCAGATATGCGGCGGCGGGTCCTACTCTCTGAGCGAGCTGTTCGGAGGGGAGAAGGTGTTCTCGACCGGCTTCGCCATCGGGTTCGACAGGACGCTGCTGGCGTTGGAGAAGGAAGGGGTCGCCCCGAAGAGGTTCAGGGTCAAGGCGTACGTCGTACCAGTGAACGAAGGGACCCGGAAGAAGGCGTACGAGATCACCGCTATGCTCAGAAGGGAAGGTGTCAGCGCCGACATGGACCTCATGAGAAGGAACATGGGCAAGAACTTCAAGTACGCGGACGCGGCGGGGGTGGAGAACGTCATCATCGTTGGCGAGAAGGAGATCGAAACCAACTCGGTCAACGTGAGGGACATGTCCACTGGAGAGCAGATATTGGTGCCCATCGAAGGTCTCGTCGCCCGGCTGAAGTGATCCCGGCGTTCTTCATGACAACGAACGGTCGACCTCTTCGGCAAGGCACTGAGGCTCCTTCAGCGACCTGCCCGACCGATCGTACGTGTGGCCGTCCCTGATGACGATGTCCCCCTTAGCTAGAAGTTCGACGACCTTCATGAGCAGGGGGGCCTCCCTTCGGACGCCCTCGGCCCTGACGAGCTTCCGAAGCTCATCGTCATTGACGGACCTCGCCCTCAAAGCCTTGATATCGAACGAATCGTAGGCGATCGTGTCGCCCCTGTCGAGGTCGGGGGTGCAGACATGGACCGTCGCTCCGTATCTGTCGTCCCTGTTCTCGACGACCTTCTGGACGACCTCCTCCCACGTGCCCTTATAGGTGTCGGGAAGCGCGGGATGCAGATTGATCAGGACGTTCTCCCTGCAGGTCTGCGGGTCAAGGATGAGCATGTAACCGGCAAGCACCCCGAAGTCCATGGGATGATCCGCGATCATCGCTCGCATCTCCTTGCCGTAGGCGTCCCTCCAGAGGGCCATGTCCTTCTCCTTGAGGTCCTGCCTGAACCCGTCCGAGGGAAGGATGATCACAGGGATGCCTCGGTCCTTCGCCATCTGGACCATCAGCCTCCTGTTGTCGTTGCCCTTGACTTCCCTGTTGATGAACATGAAGGCGATCTCGCCATTGATGTCCCCCTGGTCTATTCTGTTCAGAACAGTCCTGAACAGGTTCATCGAACCGAGACCCCGGGCCGTCGTGAACCAACCTATTCGCTTCATCTCATCAAGCTCTCGGTCCCGGAACAAAATTCGCAGGACCTATTGCCATATGTCTAGGGTTCATTAAAACGTTGGCTCAAGGAAGCGGTATACTAGGTGCGGGGCCGATGAGATGGGGGGAAGAAATGCAACTCTATTAGGAGGAGAGTTGAGCCATCGGCCCGCTCGCACCATGCTAACGTTTTAGCTTACCCTATATATAATATGTTCATCAAAACCAACATAATCTATCATTCAAAGCTTGGTCTTTTGAGACATCAGGTCCAACTCCTCGTTGACGAGATCGTCCGCCTTGGAGATCATCTCGTTCTCCCTCGGGACGTTCCTAATATCATGTCCAATGAACTGACCCAGGAGCGCCCTAGCTTCATCGAGGAGCGGCCTCAGGTTATCTGCCTTCATCCTATATTCGCCCTTCACCTGTTTGACGACGAGCTCGCTGTCCATGGTGACCGATACGTGGGTCGCGCCCATGGACCTCGCCTCCTTCAAGGCAGCGATGAGGCCATGGTATTCGGCCTCGTTGTTCGTCATGGTTCCGAGGAACCGCGATCCCTTCTTGACGATCTTGTCGTCCTCAGAGCATATCAGAAAGGCGTAGGCGGCCTTTCCCGGGTTCCCCCTGGACCCGCCGTCCGAGTACAGCTTCAATTTCTTCTTATCCGATGTTGAAATGTGACCGATGGTGGGCGCCGGAGGTGCGGGAGGGGAAGAGTACGACATGTTCTTCACGAACTTGTTCTTCCCATCCACGATGATGACCTTCGGGTCTATCGGGTGGTCCGTCAGCTCGAAGGCCATTATGATGACCTTGTCGCCCTCCTTGACCAGGTGGGCTGCGCCGCCGTTGACCGAGATGATGCCCGAGTCCGGCTCCCCCTCGAAGATGTACGTCTCGAACCTCGCGCCGTTGTCGGCGTCCGAGACGAGGACCCTCTCGCCCGGCCAAATGTCAGTGTGCTTGAGCAGGACGGGGTCCACCACTATGCTCCCGACATAATCGGGATGCCTCTCGGTGATGGTCGCGCGGTGGATCTTTCCCCTCAGTACGAAACGCATGTTTGCGTATCAATACGGTCGATGACTTCAATCTTTCCCATCGACTAAGGGGCGTGGTCCCCTGATCGACCGCCATCTCCCGCTCGTTTCCTCATCGTCGTAGAACCGAGTATCTTCACGCTGTTGGCTTTGAGAGTAGGGTCGTATTCCATCACAGCCTCGATGTTGAAGACGATGCGCATGTTCTCCGGAGTGAGCACTTCCTCGGGTGTTCCGAGCGCGAAGACCTTATGATCGTGGATGAGCACGATCCTGTCGCAGTACTTGACGACCATAGGCAGGTCGTGAGAAACGATGACGACAGTGAGCTGCTCGTCCTTCGAGAGCTGCCGCACAAGGTCCAGGGCCTCGAACTGATGGCAGACGTCCAGGTGCAGCGTCGGCTCGTCCAGGAGGATTATCTCCGGCCTTTGCGCTATCGCCCTGGCGATGATGACGCGTTGCCGCTCGCCGCCGCTCATCGTGTTGATCGGCCGGTCAGCGAACTCGGTGATGTTCGTCTTCTCCATGGCCTCATCGACGATGCGCATGTCCTCGGACGATTCCACCTGGAAGCGTTCAAGGAACGGCATGCGCCCCATCGCGACGATGTCCCTCACCGAGAAGGCGAACCTGATCTCGTTGCTCTGCGGGACGACGGCGATCTGCTGCGCGATCGCCCTCTTCGTGATGTCCTTGAGGTCATCGCCATCGATGCTCACGACCCCGGACTCCGGGCGCAGGTCGCGGTTCAGGAGTTTGAGTAAGGTGGTCTTGCCGCATCCGTTCGGCCCAAGGATGCCTATGATCTCCCCCTTCTTGATGTCCAGGTCGATGTTCTCCAGGACCGGCCTCTCTTTGTACTTGAAGCTCAGGCCCTTGACGTTCAGCATCAGTCCCACCCCACTTCGCTCTTTCTTCTGCGCAGCAGGTAGATGAAATAAGGCGCCCCGATGAGGGACGTGACGATCCCGATCGGAAGGATGCCTATGCTCTGAGCTGTGATCACCCTGGATATGTAATCGCACATCATTAGGAAGGCCGCCCCGCCCAAGAGGGACGCTGGCAGCAACGCCCTGTTGTCCGGACCCATGACGATGCGAAGGATGTGCGGTACGACGAGCCCTACGAAGCCGATGACCCCTACGAAGGCGACCGCCGCTGCAGTGACTAGCGCCGAAGCGATGAGGAGCTGGACCCTCACCTTCGCGACCTCCACCCCGAGGTCCTGCGCGTGATTGCCCCCGAGCATCATCGCGTTGAGGTCACGGGAACATGATATCATGATCATGCAGCCAGCTGCGATGAGCGGCGCGACGATCAATATGTTCTCCCATTCGACGTCGGTAAGATTGCCCATCGTCCAATAGACGATGTCCTGCAGCTCATCCCCTGCCATGTATGTCAGGAGCGATACTATCGCGGACAGGAAGGACCCGACCGCTATGCCTGCCAGAAGGAGCGTCTCCGTCGGAACGCGGCCTCCGACGTGCGATATCGAATAGACGAGGAACAGCGTCGCCATGCACGTTATGAACGAGAGCAGCGGCACAAGCAGCAGGGAAGGGATCCAGGCGACCGTGAAGGTGAGCCCGATCGCTGCGCCGAGCGATGCCCCGGACGACAGGCCCAATATGTATGGCGAGGCCATTGGGTTCCTGAACAGGGCCTGCATGACGGCCCCGGCGATACCCAGCCCCGCGCCTACGAATATGGCCATCACGACACGAGGCATGTTCGTGTTCTGAACGATATAGACGTTGGTATCGGAGCCTACGCCGAAAAGGGCCCAGAAAGCCTCGGAGAACGTCAGCGGTATGAACGCCTGGGTCAGGTCGAGGACTATGAATGCGAAAAGGATCAGGAACAAAGCGACAAAGACGACGGCCGTTCTTCTACGCCTCATCTCGACGCCTCCCATGGTCCAACGTTAGAGGAAAGAATGATTAAATGGTTTGGTCGGGAAAGGGGCATTCTCAATGCTTCCTCATCGCAAAGATCGCGACAGCCGCCAGCACGATGACGCCGACCCCGACGCCTACGTATAGCATCGTGTTGTCGGCTTCCTCGTCGACCTCCTCGACAGGGGCTTCCCCTGCGAAGTACTCAGGATAGAACCATCCGGCCACCGTCCACAACCCGGTCATGGCGTCAGGGCAGTAGGAGTTCCAGGTCTTGTTCATCTTGTACACGGAAATGTCGCTGTTCCCGAGGTTTTCCGCGAATTCGCTCGCGCTCCCGGTGTAATAGCCGTCGAGCAGGACGATCTCAGGGGCCAGCTGGATTATGGCCGTGTAATCGACATTGTAGGTCGGGTTGGTCTTCGACGTGTCGTTGGCGACGTTGAAGCCGCCTGCGAAGTTGATGAAATCGACCGCGATGGACCCGCCGTTCCCGAGCCTTAGGACGCCCGCGCTGAAGCTGGCATAAAGTGCCGGAACCTTCTCGGTCGTTTCGTTTATGCCGTTCTCCAGGAGCGTATCGGCGATGTACTCCTTGACATAGACCATCTGTTCTGAGACGCTGTGATCGGCCCCGACGACGCTCTCGATATCTGCCACTACCTCGACTATTCCATCATAGGACGTGGGATAGAACGTTACAACGTGAAACCCAAGGTCCTCAAGCTCGGTCCACATGGCGTTGAAGGTCGAGTAACCGTATCCGAATATGACATCGGTGGTCTTGTTCCAGTAGCCATCATCGGCCAGCTCCATCATCGTCTGGACGACGAAATCCTTGTTGGTGCTGCTGACCGTTATGAACTTATCGGCCGAATGGTTCTGCACCTCGATGATGCCGCTCTTCGAATATGCGGAACTGGCATCGAAGATGATCGCCTTGTCGAGGAAACCGATATCGACCAGAGTGCTCGTTGCGAACGCACCGAACGCCGCTACATGCTCGGCAGGCCGGGTCAAGGTCGTGGTCTTTTCACGGGAGTCTATGATCACGATATCGCTGCTGTCCTCAGCGACTGCAACCGGCACGGTCATGATCAACAGCGCGATGATTGCTAACATTGCTATTATCTTGTTCTTTATCATGGTGTAGTCACACCCTCAAATCTAAAACCACTTCTGTAAGCTGTGAAAATATTTAACCATACTGCTTCGATGAAAAAAAACCGAGTTACTGATGTCATTTTTGATTTTCGATCGAATTTTTCGACCTCGCCGAAGACGCAGATCATCCGCGATATCTTTGGGCTCTCTCCTCAGGGAACAGGCAAACGATTTGAATCCCGTCGTCCGTATCTTTCATCGGCGCACCCATGTTGACGAGAAGCGAGTCGCTGTCACTTGTTCGAGAGCATGTCAAGAAGGAGAACAACGTAAAGCACATGATCGGCGTAGGTGCGGTCATGCGCCAGCTGGCCATCCATCTCGGTCAGGACGACGGGCGATGGGAGGTCGTCGGGATCCTTCACGACGTCGATTTCGAGGAGTGCTCCGGAATGTGCGACCACACCCTGATCGCTAAGGGAATACTGGCAGGCAAGGTCGACGACGAGGTCGTCGAGGCGATCATGGCGCACAACCACGAGATGACCAAAGTGCCAGTCGACACCGTCCTGAAGAAAGGGCTCATAGCCAGCGATGCTGTCTCGGGCCTGGTCGTCGCCTGCGCTCTCGTCATGCCCTCTAAGAAGCTGGCCGACGTGAGGCCCGAATCGATCGTCAAGAAGTTCGGATCGAAGGACTTCGCGAAGGGGGTGTCTCGTGAAAGGATAGCTCTCTGCGCCGAACTGGGCATACCACTGGAAGAGTTCCTAGCCCTCGCGCTCGAGGGGATGAGGTTCAGGTCGGAAGAGCTTGGCCTGTGACGCCCCCTCCCTTTATGCGACCGAGGTCTAGCGCATTATTTTAATGACGAACGTATGTTACCATCGATCAGGATGGTTTCCAAGGTCAAGGTCAATGCGCCTATCTGCGATCACGAGACCGAGATCATCGCCAGGGCATCCGGGAACGATACGCTGGTGGAGATCCGTTCAAACTGCAGATCGGTCCAGACATATGCGGAGCGGCTCAATTCCGTAAGCATGGACGACATCATGGACACGAAAGGGTCCAAGATAATCGAGCTTGCAGGCGAGGTCGGCCTGACATCTACATGTTTGATCCCGACCGCTGTCTACAACGCTTGCTGGATAGAGCAGGGCATGATCTCTAAGAGGCTCGCTCTGGCAAAGGAACGCATCTGTATCGAGTTCATCGAATGAGGAAGGCATTTCCAGATGAGCTCTGATAGACAACCGTTATCTAATGACCTGCTCATCTGGTGCAGGAGAAGGAATTGAATGTCGGGTGCAACGGCTTTCTTCTACACCGATTCGATGCTGAAATATTACTTCGGACCGGAGCATCCATTTCAGCCTATCCGCTACAAGAAGATATTCGATACACTGACCGAGATCGGGGCGTTCGGCCCCAGCCTCGTCCACATCGAACCGGGTCCCAGTACAAGGGATGAGCTGAGGCTCGTCCATACGGACACCTATATCGATAGGATCGAGGAGATCTGCAAGCTCGGGACGGGATATCTGGATGGAGGCGACACGCCGATCACCGAATCTCTCTTCGAAGGCGCCCTTGCTGTGACAGGGGGCACAGTGGCATGCGTGGACGCCGTGGCCAAAGGCGAGTACCAGCATGCGATGACCCCCGCTGGCGGGATGCATCACGCCATGCCCGAGAGGGGATCTGGCTTCTGCGTCTTCAACGACACCGCCATAGCGGGGAGGCTGGCCCAGAAACGTTATGGCATAAAACGAATAGCGATCATCGACATCGATGCGCATCACGGCGACGGCACGCAGGAGGTGTTCTACAACGAACAGGTGCTCACAATATCGTTCCATCGCTATGGCCAGTACTTCTATCCCAGGACCGGAGCGAAGGAGGAGATCGGCAAGGGTAAAGGCAAGGGGTACAATCTCAACGTCCCATTGCCAGGCGGGACCCAGGACGACGTATACCTGAAGGCGTACGATAGGGTCGTCAGGGCAGCCCTTGACGCATACCGCCCCGATATCGTCATCCACCAGTTCGGCGCGGACGCTCATTTCGGCGACTGCATAGCGGACCTAGGGCTCACGACCAAAGCATACGAGAGGATCGCGGAGACGACGCACGATATGGTCCACAAATACGGGCAGGGTAAGTACGTGGTGACGGGCGGAGGCGGATATAACATCGACGCGGTCAGAAGGGCCTGGGCGATAGCCACCTGTGCCGTTTCCGGCGCCTATCCATACGACCCCGAGGCGCTCCATCACCTCCAGGATTCGCTCATCAATCAGAAGGCGAACTGCAATAGGGAGGAGGTCGGCGAGGTCGTCGATTACCTAATGTCCGAAGTTCTCCCGCTCATCAGGTGATCATCTTCCGCCGGTCTTCAGAAGCCATCTATGGACGGCGTCGCCCTCGTATGTATGCGAGACCCATCCCTTTCCGTCATTGACGACCACCTTGATCAGGCCGATCTTCCTAAGCTCCAGCAGCACCCTCTTCACATCGACGCTGCGATGCGCTGTCGACAGGTCGAGATCATCGATGTTCTTTCCCCCGCCTATCTGGACGATAAGGTCCTTCTGGTCCTTCGTCAGCCGTTCATCGATCGTGACGTTCTTCAGCACGGGAAGTTGGAGAAGGCCGTCGTTCACATAATAGGTCACGATGCCCTCGCTGAATGCGGCCAGGAGTGCCGCGTCCGTAAGCAAGGGAAGTCCGCCGCTGATGTTCATCTTGACATCCTTACCTTCGTTCTTCAATCGTTTCACGAGCGCCACGACCGTCTCGAAGCTTTTGCTCAGATCGAAGATGTCGGTCGTCACGGTCTCCATCTTCCTGCTCAGCGCTCTGCTCAGTTCGACCAGTCGAAGGTACGAGTCCTGCTCGAGATTGGCCACTCCCGTGACTATGTACAGCTCGTCATGGCTAATCGACCGGATCGCCTCGATGATCTTTCCGTCATCGAAGCCGAAGGTGCATATCAGCACTCGCATTCGATCACCTAAGTAGCAACTCCATCGAGACCTCGGCGCGAACGATCTTCTCCCTGCCGTCCCCCTTCTTCGTCTCGAGGTGCACCGTGCCCTTCTCCTGCAGCTTCTTGATATGGTGATTGATCGTCGCCTTATGCATCCCGAACTCCTTCGCCAGGTCGCCTTGCGTGATATCCCTGCCCTTGTTCTGCACGAGATATTTGAGAAGGCTCTTCTGGACGTCGGTCAGGATGTCCGAATATCGAATGTGGAGCATAGGCAGAGGGATCTCCTCCAGGGTGTTATCATGGACGTAGACCGTGTTCAATCCTTCAAGCGTGCAGACGAGAAGCGCCGATGCGCTCATTATCCTCGTTCCGCCAGCGATGTTGAAGACGCCTATCGTCTCTTCCTTCTTCCTCGCTTCTAGAATGTCGTCCTGTATGGCCTTCGCCACGGTCATGAAATCGAACGCATCGGGAATCTCCCTTTCGATGAGCTGAACCCCCATCAGTTCGCACAGTCTCCTGATGTCCTTCGCGGCATCCTTCGACCTCTCGTGATCACTATGGAACACGATCACGCTGCTCAAGCGCTCCGTGGACCTTATCGTCGGGATCAAGGTCTCAGGCCTGAACCCCAGCGTCCCCAGTATTACAACCATCTTATCCCCGGAGCGATAATCTCCTTCGTGATTAATACATTATTTCAATACTGTCTTAAAAAAAATAATACTATATCGAACTGAAGAGTAAGGCAGCGAATTGAAAATCGACAGGAGAAGAGAATGGCGCCCTGGTCGGGATTTGGACCCGAGTCGAAGCCTCGACAGGGCTTCATGATAGGCCGCTACACTACCAGGGCATTTGCGTTTCTCCCCAATATAATTCAGATATTAAACCCTTCAGGTTTTAGAAGGAGGAACCGGGACAGGCTAAACATCGTTATGGTGTCATCTGGAAAGATATTTATCTGCTCCTTGCTTCAACAACATGCTCCTGTCGCCGGATAGGGGTGGGCGATCCGAATGGTCGAGAGGAAACCGAAGGTTGACGACTATATGGTGAGGGATGTTCAGCACATCCCCTATGATTTCACTGTGAAAGAGGCGACCGAGCGTCTGATCTCCACCGAGTTCCACGGCATGCCAGTCTGCGATGACGGCAGGCTTATAGGTTTCATCACCTCCAAAGAACTTCTCAGGAACGCCAACCGGCCTGATGCCCAAGTGTTCGATATCATGAGGAAGGGCACGTACACGGTGACCCCGGAGATGGACCTGGACGACGCAGCCAGGATACTTTTCAGATATGGTCTCCGCAACGTACCTGTCGTCTCGGACGACGGCACTCTTATCGGCATCATATCCAACCTCGACATCGTCCGTTCGCATATCGAAAGGGCCACGCCGAGCAAGGTCGCGATGGTGAAGAGCTTCCTTGAGGCGAAGCATGGCATCACGATCAACGTCAGAAGGAAGGTCATCCCGGTCGAGGCTCTCAGGCCGACGCAGCACGAGGTGTTCGCCGATGAGCTGTTAGGGCGCAAGGAGGAGATCAAAAGAGGTCTCGTCGAACCGCTCATCGTGATCGAGAAGGGGGACTATTATGTACTCGTCGACGGTCACCACCGCGCTCTGGCATCGAAACAGATGGGTGTTCAGCAGTTCTCTGCGTTCGTCCTCGAGCTCAGCAGGGACATCGACCTCGGCATGGAGAAGGTCGCCGACGAGCTGGGGTTGAAGACGCTGGACGACGTAAGGATCATCGAGGGGGCGCACCATCCTCTGGTCGAGATAACGACGCGCCTCCTGAAGGACGAGAATCAGAAGATCGCGGAAAGGGTAAGGAACGGTTCCTAAGACAGGAAGCGGTCCTGCATAGGACAGATTTTCTAGTTCCATCATTCACCTGGCGACCTGTCTGCGCTCCGTCCGAAAGTGATACCGAAGCCGCTAGATCTTACGCCAATCCATCAGAAAAAAATGAAGAAAAGGGAATGAAGGGGTTTTCCTAGAGCTGTTCAGAGGTTCTTCCTCGCAGCCTCTAGCAGGACGCGCTGCTCCGCCGACGCGATGATGGAGATTGTATCCACCACGGTGTCTGGGTTCAGGCTGATCGTGTCGATGCCGACCTTGACCAGGAACTCCGAGAACTCGGGGTACACCGAAGGCGCCTGTCCGCATATGCCGACTGTCCTGCCCTTCTTGTGCGCGGCGTCGATGAGCATCTTGATCGCCCTCTTGATCGCCTCGTTCCTCTCGTCGAAGTAGCCCATCTTCCCGAGCACGTCCGAGTCGCGGTCCGCGCCCATGGTCAGCTGCGTGAGGTCGTTGCTTCCGATGCTGAATCCGTCGCACCAGTCGGAGAACTCGTCCGCCATGAAGATGTTGCACGGGATCTCGGCCATCAGGTAGAGCTTGAAGTCGCGGTTGCGCTCGAGCCCGACCGTCCTCATCATCTCGGTGATCTGTCTGACCTCGTCGATCGTGCGGACGAACGGGAGCATGACGTGGACGTTCTTGAGGCCCATCTCGTCCCTGACCTTCTTGATGGCCTTCAGCTCCTGCATGAACGCCTCTCTGTAAGAATCGGAGACGTAGCGTGAGCATCCTCTCCACCCTATCATCGGGTTCTGCTCGTTGGGTTCGAACTTCTCTCCGCCCTTCATGTCCCTGTACTCGTTCGTCTTGAAATCGGACGTGCGGAGGATGATCGGCCTCGGGTAGAACTCCTTGGCGACGATAGATATCCCGTCGGCGAGCTTGTCGACGAGCTCCTGCTGCCTTCCTTTCTCGATCATGGCGCAGGGGTGCTCCTGGATATATGACGTGAACAGGAACTCGATGCGCATCAGCCCGACCCCGGACACTGGGAGCTTCGAGTACTCTGCCGCCTTGTGCGGGATGGCCAGGTTAACGTACACCTTAGTACCGGTGACGGGAACCGCTCTTCCGGCCAGGGTGGCCGCCTTATCGGTCGGCTCCTCGACGACCTTCTCCTCCACTCCCTCGTAGACGACGCCAGTTGTGCCATCGACCGTTACGATGTCCCCTTCCTTGACGACGTGGGTGATGTTCCCGGTGCCGACGATGCACGGGATGCCGAGCTCCCTCGCCACTATCGCGGCGTGACAGGTCATTCCTCCCTCGTCGGTGATGATCGCTGCTGCGCGGGTCATCGCCGGGACCATGTCCGGGGACGTCATCGTTGTGATCATTATGTCACCCTTCTTGACGACATCCAGGTTCATCTCCTCGGAGACCATCTTGACCGCGCCGCCCGCCTTTCCGGGGCTCGCGGCCAGGCCTTTCGCGATGATCTTCAGGCTCTTCTTCAGTTCGGGCTCGCTCTTCGCGTTGGACACCTTACCACCGTTCTTTCCCTTCAATGTCGTCACGGGCCTTGCCTGGACGATGTACATCATTCCATCCTCCATGCACCACTCGATATCCATCGGCTTGTCGTAGTGCACCTCGATGTCGTTTCCGATCATCCCAAGGGCCAGGATCTGTTCGTCCGTCATCTTCTGGACGCTCCAGTCCTTCTCGGGGACGTTCTCCTTGACGGTGTCTCCGACCTTTCCCCTGACGTACTTCCAGGTCTGCTTCGACACCTTCTTGCTGATGATCTTGTTGTGGAACTTGTCGACGACGTAAGTGTCAGGGGTCACCTTGCCGCTGACTATAGCCTCCCCCAGACCGTATCCCGCTTCGATGATTATGTGAGGCATCTCGGAGTTGGGGTCGACCGTGAACATGATTCCGGAGATATCCGAACTGACCATCTTCTGGACGACGACGGCGAGCTTGACCTTGGAGTGCTCGAATCCTTTTGTCACCCTATAGGAGATCGCTCGGGGCGTGAACAACGAGGACCAACATTTCCTGACCTTCTCCATGAGGTCCTCTTCGGAGTGGACGTTGAGATAGGTGTCTTGCTGGCCTGCGAAGCTTGCGGTAGGAAGGTCCTCGGCGGTGGCGCTCGAACGGACTGCGACCAGGCCCGGCTTCTTGTTCTTCCACAGCTTCTGGTAGCTGCGTCTTACCTCTGCCACGAGGTCATCGGCGATGGGCATCTCCTCGAACAGAGCCCTGATCTTCTGTGAAACGCTCTGGAGGGAGCTCTCGGAATTTACATCGACGCCTGCGGTGAGATCGTTGACCTTCTTCTCGATCCCGCTCGTCTCAAGGAAATAATCGTAAGATGCCGTCGTCAGTACGAAACCGGGGGGCACGTTGAAGCCAGCGGAGACTAACTCTCCAAGATTGGCGCCCTTTCCGCCAGCGATCGGGATGTCATCCTTGCTCAGCTCCGAAATCTCAACAATCCTCTTCATCCTTCGATCTCCCCATGAATCGACCCCACTCATGTCGGACAAATCATCCGATGAGGGCCGTCGTTTCCCAATTTGCACGATAGTAAATAAGCTTTCTTCATTAGTAGATACATATTTTTGTTGTTGAACAGTTAGCGATTTATTACATCTGGTCATAGTAACTTTTAATCATATCAGTAGCAACTATCTAGCACCAGTGCTAGCCTTTGTCAGTCAAGCGTACAGAAATCCTCCGATTTCATAGGCAATCATCATATTCTGTGGTATTTTTCCCATATTTTCTATGAGTTTTCGTAATAATAGTTTAAAAATTCGTAAAGAATATTGTGGAAATCTTATATATGATGACATTTTTCTGGTTGGATAGTACGGTGGATTCCTTTGACGACTATTGAAATACGTTGGCATGGAAGAGGCGGCCAGGGCGTCGTAACCGCGAACGAGCTTTTGGCTGGCGCCGCACTCAAGGAAGGAAAGTACATCAAAGCATTCCCTGAGTTCGGCCCTGAGCGCATGGGCGCCCCTATCAGGGCGTTCACGAGACTGTCGGATACTCCCATCCAGGTTCATAGCCAGGTCTATTTCCCTGACATGGTCGTCGTCCTAGACCCGACGCTTCTGAAGCAGAAGGACATCAAGGAAGGGATGAAGGAAGGCAGTCTTTTCGTGGCGAACTACGCAGAAGGGAAGGACAATCTCGTCAAGATCCTTGGAATGAGCAACAACGTCCACTCGGTCAATGCGACGGGGATCGCGATGGATGAGATCGGAAGACCGACCGCGAACACCGCGATGCTCGGCGCCGTCGTCAAGGTCCTCAATTATGTCAGCATCGAATCCGTCCTCGACGAGCTGGAGTCCAAGTTCTCGGCCAAGTTCTCAAAGGAGGTCGTCGAGAAGAACATCAAGGCGGTCAAGCGTGCATATGAGGAGGTGGACTGATGTCCGAGAAGAGAGCGAAGGATCTCCCGCAAGGGGCCATGATCACCGAGGCTGGAAACGCGAGGCTGTACGAGACAGGGAGCTGGAGATCGAAGGTCCCGGTCGTGGACAAGGAGAAGTGCACGGACTGCCTCCAGTGCTGGATATTCTGTCCTGACAACAGCATCATCGTCGAAGGTGAGAAGATGAAGGGTTTCAAACTTACACATTGCAAGGGGTGCGGCATCTGCGCCAACCAGTGCCCGGCAAAGGCCATAACGATGAAGGAGGAGGGAGCTTAATGGCCGAACATCTCGTATTCAACGGAGACCAGGCGATAGCGTATTCCTGGAAGCAGGTCAACCCGGACGTCGTCGCGTCATACCCGATCACGCCGCAGACCATCATCGTGGAGAACTTCGCCGAGTACGCGGCGAACGGAGAGGTGGAGACCGAATACGTCTGCGCGGAGTCCGAGCACAGCGCTATGTCGCTATGTATCGGGGCGGCCGCAGCGGGCGGAAGGGTCGCCACTGCAACGGCATCTGCCGGCCTCGCGTTCATGTGGGAGGTGCTCTGGATAGCATCATCCATGAGGCTGCCGATCGTCATGTCGGTGGCCAACCGCGCTCTCAGCGGGCCGATCAACATCCACTGCGACCATAGCGACGCCATGGGCGCAAGGGACACGGGCTGGGTCCAGATATACGGAGAGAACGTGCAGGAGGCGTACGACGACTCCCTCATGTCCTTCAGGATCGCCGAGAACATGAAGGTCAGGCTGCCGGTGATGAACTGCATCGACGGCTTCATCGTGACGCACGCCCTCGAGAAGTTCATACCGATCGACGACGCCGTCGTCAAGAGGTACATCGGTGAGTTCAAGCCGATAAGGCCGCTGCTGGACATCAAGAACGCGACGACCTACGGGCCGTTCACCGGCAACGATTACTATTTCGAGCACAAGTTCCAGATATCCGAGGCGATGAAGAGCGCCATGGGCGTTGTCAAGGACACGTTCAAGGAGTTCGAGGACCTGACAGGACGCAAGTACGACGTCGTCGAGGGATACATGTTGGACGATGCCGATTACGTCATCATGGCGATAGGGTCCACCGCTGGTACGTTGAGATACGTCGTCGACCAGCTCAGGGCGCAGGGCAAGAAGGTCGGTAGCCTGAAGCTCCGCCTGTTCCGTCCCTTCCCGTTCGCCGACATCGCCAAGGCCCTCGAGGGAAAGAAGGCCGTCGCGGTCATGGACAGGGCGATGAGCACCGGTTCCTCTGGACCTCTATATCCTGAGGTATGCGCGGCCCTTTACAACTCGAAGGACAGGCCGAGGATCTGCAACTACATCTATGGCCTCGGAGGCAGGGACGTCAAGCCCGACGAGCTAGCGGAGGTCTTTGACCATCTGGCGAAGGGGACTTGCAAGGACATCAACTTCATGGGGGTGCGCCAGTGAGCCTATCTCTCAAGGAGCTTTCGAAGATCGAGCCCCGATATACCGAGGGCCATAGGCTATGCGCGGGATGCGCCGAGCCGATCATCGCCAGGCAGGTCCTGATGGCGACCGATAAGCCGGTCATCGTCTCGAACGCCACGGGCTGCTTCGAAGTGTCGTCGACCATCTACCCGTTCACCTCGTGGACGGTGCCATGGATACACAGCGCGTTCGAGAACGCCGCGCCGACGATCGCAGGCGTGGAGTCCGCGTACATCGCCCTCAAGAGGAAGGGCAAGATCACCGAGGACATTCGCTTCCTTTCGTTCGGAGGCGACGGCGCGACCTACGATATCGGGTTCCAGGCGCTGTCCGGCGCCATCGAGCGCGGACACCACTTCCTGTACGTCTGCCTCAACAACGAGGCATATATGAACACGGGGATCCAGAGGTCCGGCGCGACCGAGAGGGGCGCCAACACGACGACGTGCCCGACCGGCACGTGCACCCCTGGAAAGAAGGAGTTCTCGAAGGACCTGACCAAGATCATCATAGCCCACGACCTGCCGTACGCGGCCCAGGCGTCCCCGCACAACTACAGGGACCTCATGGAGAAGGCGCGCAAGGGCTTCGATGCCAACGGCCCGGCTTTCCTGAACGTCATCGCCCCGTGTCCGCGCGGATGGAGGCATGATTCCTCCAAGACCATCGACATGGCCAAGCTCGCCGTGGAGACCTGTGTCTGGCCGCTGTACGAGTTCGACAACGGCGTCTACTCGATGACGGGAGAGAGCAAGAGGATCGCCGAGGGCAGCAAGGAGAAGAGGCCCGTAAGCGAGTGGCTCAAGGCCCAGGGCAGGTTCAGCCAATTGATGAAGCCGCAATGGGCGTCAGTCGCGGAAGAGATACAGCAGAACGTCGACAAGAGGTGGAATGCCCTGTTGAAGCTCTGCAAGAACTAAACTCTTTAAAAACATCCTTTATTTTTTATTTTTTTTAAGAGGTATCCGCAGACCGCTCATCGAAGATCGTCCTGACCTTGAAGCCATTGAAGATGGCCGCGAGATCGTTCATGTCCTTCTTGTTGAGGTCCATGCCCTCTTTCCTCACTGGGGTGGAGAGGTAGACCACATCGACGCCGATGTCGCGGCATATATCCGCTATCTGCTCGGCCTGGTACATGTTCGCCCTGACGAAGGTCACCTGTATCCTCAGGTCACAGGTGCATTGCCTTTTCGCCTTCTTCAACGACTCGACGAGGTCCTCGAATATGATGGAGCCATGTGGGCGGTTCATCATCGAGAAGCAGACGGGATCGGCGGCATCGAGCTTGACGATCACCATGTCGAACTCGTTCAGTTCGTCCAATATCCCCTCCCTGTTGAAGAACGAACCGTTGGTCATCACGCAGATGGGCATATCGGTCTCCTCCCTGAGCGCGTGGACGATGTCGATGAGGTTCTTGGCAAGGAAAGGCTCCCCGGTCCCTTGCAACATCACAGCGTCGATCTTCACGGTCTTGAGGAGCTCTCTTGCCTCTTCCTGCACCTGTTTCTCGTCGACGAAACGGCTCCTTTCCGTGATCATGATCCCGCCGTGCCCCAATCTGCAATAGATGCATTTCAGGTTGCAGACCTTAGGCTGCTTGCATATTGGATCGACACCCATCGCAAGGCCCAAGCGCCAGGACCTCACCGGTCCGTAAACCGCCTTCATTCAGATCACCGTTATAACGATCTACGTCAAGGAGTAGGGAGTCGACCAGGAAAACGACCCAGCACCATCCCCATCAATTCCGCTATCGAAGGGGATTAGGGCAGCACCAAGGGCATAAACCTTTCGCAGTCATCCGGGTGGAAAAAAACAAGGATGTACGCTTTTCGAGCGTAAATCCTAAAGACTCCTCAGAGCGGCTCCTGCGATGTTTGCTCCAGCATCTCCTGCCAGAGCTGTATGGTCTCCTTAGCTTCCTCTTCATCGACGACCTGTATCGCGAAGCCCGCATGGATGATGACGTAGCTACCGACGCCAACATCGACCATGGAGACGTTCGTCTCACGAACCACCCCGCCAAAATCGACCTGGGCGTTCTTTCCATCGATGGACAATATCTTTCCTGGAACAGCTAGACACATATTTTCGACCTCACGATGACATGATCTTGATGATGGCCTCGGCGGGCTGGCCGTCGACCGCCTTCAGGGCGGCCATGGCCTTGTCGCGGTCGCAACCGGTCTGGCCCATGACGAGCTCGATGTCCTCTTCAGGTATCGTTACTGCCGCGACGGTTGCCGGTTGGGACGTGCCGATGCTCGCGGTCTTCGACCTCTCGACCACGTCACCGACGATCTGGAACGTCTTCTGGCCCTGCATTGTCATGATCGACACCTGTGCATTGCTGATCACCATCTCGGAACCTTTCCTCCGGATGATGACCTCCTCAACGTCATTCAGTTCGTCGTTCGTGATTCCCAGGCGTCGCATCGCCTGCTTCATCTGCTTGGGATTGACCCTTCCACCTGGCATCATGACGGTCAACGCAGTGATTATCCCGGTTATATAAATCATTTTCAAAACATCGCGCGAAGGCGAAACAAAAAATTTGATCGGAAGGGGTTTGAGATGTTCGGGCTCAGAGAACCTGGAGGTAACGGTTCACTTCCCAGTCCGAGACCCACGTCCTATACTCGTCCCACTCCTGTCCCTTGATGTACAGATAGTTGTTGAGCACGTGATCTCCGAGGCATTCCTTCATGACCTTGCTCTTTGCCAGGCATTCCAAGGCATCGCCGAGGCTCATCGGAAGGCTGTCTATGCCGTTCTTCTTCCTGTCCTCCTTGCTCATGTGGTAGATATCCTTCTCCACTGGCTCTGGAGGCTTTATGTTGTTTTTTATGCCATCAAGGCCCGATGCGAGCATGACGGCGAACTGCAGGTAGGGATTTCCTGCCGGGTCCGGGTTCCTCAGCTCGACCCTCGTCCTGCCACCTCTCCCGGCAGGTACGCGGATCAAAGCACTCCTGTTCATATTCGCCCAGGAGATGTAGCAGGGAGCTTCATATCCTGGAACTAGGCGCTTGTACGAATTGACGTAGGAGGCCAGGATCGCACAGTTGTCCCTAGCATGCACCAGCAGTCCGCCGATGTATTTCATCGCCATGTCGCTCAGTCCGAACTCGCCGTTCGGATCGTCGAATGCGTTCTTGTCCTTGGACGCCATCGACTGATGCACGTGCATTCCAGACCCAGACAATCCGTGGATCGGCTTGGGCATGAACGTTGCGTGCATTCCATATTGCATTGCGATCGTCTTGATACCGTACTTCAGCGTGATCACGCGGTCCGCCATCGTCAGGGCGTTCTGATACCTCATGTCGACCTCAACCTGACCTGGAGCGACCTCGTGATGCGAGGCCTCCATCTCATACTGCAGTTCGTCGAACATGAGCATGATGTGCTTCCTGGCCATCTCGCCCGCGTCCATCGGCATTAGGTCGAAGTAACCACCCGAGTCTGCCGGTTTCCTGATCGCCCTTCCATCGTCATCGACCGGGAAGAGGAAGAACTCGAACTCGGGACCGACGTTGAATCCATATCCCATGTCCTTTACCTTGGCGACCATCTTCTCAAGGACCCATCTCGGGTCTCCCTTGAACCTGTTGTTGCTGTGGTCCCATATGGTGCACATGAACCTCGCGGTCTTCATGTTGTCATCCATGGTCCAAGGATATATCTGGAACGAATCGAGGATCGGTTTTGCCCTCATATCGGACTCCTCGATCGTCGCGTACCCCAGGATTGACGAGCCATCGATGAACACACCATCGTCGATCACGCTTTCTATCCTGCTCGTTGGGATCGTTACGCTCTTGACAGCTCCCAGTATGTCAGAGAACTGCATTTCGATGAACTTCACGTTCTCCTTTTTCACCTTCGAGAGGATGGATTCCTTCAATTCCGATTCACTAAGCGCCATGAACCTCCAGAAAATCAAATTGCTAAATATACCTTTGCATATACTACAATTGTCTAGTAATTATTCGTATCATATACAATTGTCTAAAATATAATTAAAAAAATGTTCTAATGCACAGATACGTTCCAGATTTCGAGGACTTTTTAGACATATGTCTCTTTAACGGCCTTCATGGCCGCATCCATCACTTCCTTGGCCGTGATGTCTGCGCTCAAGCCTCCCGTCGCGAACGACCTGTTCCCCCCGCCCTTGCCCCCGATGGGGCCGAGGAGCTCCTTGAGCAATGCATTGGCGTCGAATTTGGAATCCTTTCCCGCGGCGATGAACACCGATATCCTCTCACTCTCGTCCACCAGGATGCACAGCGAAGACCCATCCTGGACCTTCTTCGTCGCCTCCTCGGACAAGGTCCTTCGGTCCAGTCCCTTGAACATCATGTGATATATCGGGACGCCACCCACCAGCTGCGGCTCGAGATCCTCTATCGACCTCTTGGCCATTGCCTTCAGGGAATCCCTTGCCCTATCTAGCTCGACCCTCTGATTCTCAAGCGCCTTGACGGCGTCCTCGGGTCTCGCTCCCAGGATATCAGAAGCCTGAAGCGCTAACGTCGAAAGGTAGAGAGCTCTCTGGACCGCAGTGGCGCCAACGCTGAACTCTATCTCGAAATCCCCTTGAGGCCTTGCCGAGGTCAGCTTCTCGACTAGCAGCATGCCGATCTCCGAGGTGTTCCTCACGTGGACGCCAGCGCAGGCAGCGAGATCGTACTTCCCTATTCTTACCAGTCTTATCCTATCTCCAGATATCCTGTCGAGCTTGACCCTGGCCTCGCAGACCAGGGGATCGTCCCTTCCGACGATCTCCTCACGGACCTCCACGCCCTCTGATATGGCACCATTGACGAACTTCTCGGCCTCTAGGACCAATGACAGGTCCAGCATCCCCTTCACGATGAAGCTCTTCTTCGACGGCGTGATCGCGATCTTGACGAGCTCTAGCTCTGGGACCAGACGATACAGCGACGAGAAAAGGAGGTGCTCGCCAGTGTGGGCACGCATCAGGTCGAGACGCCTCTGGAAATCCACATGGCCAGACACGTTCTGCCCGATTTTGAATGAGTTGCTCGGCACCTTGTGCGCGATCTCGTCGCCCTTATGCTTCACCTCGACGACCCTCGATCCATCGATCTCCCCTATGTCGGGGTCCTGTCCACCTCCCCCGGGATAGAACGCCGTTCGATCCAGGGTCACCCAGTCCCCATTAACGTTCGTCACGGTCGCAGTGAAATCTGAATCGTAAGGATGTGTTCGGTAGATCTTCTCGGTGCAGTTCATCATATCCGGATGTTATCTGGAACATAATAAAAATATGATGTCATTCAAGGTTCGGCATATGAACTGAGAACAATAGATAAATGAACGATGGTTTCATTATCTGCGAGACAGGTATCTATTTCAGAAAGGCCAGCAAGGCAGGGAGCTTTCAAGAGGTAACTAGATGATCGACGAACTGGACAAGAAGATAGTGCAGGAGATATGTAAGTCGAGCCAGGGTTCTTACAGGCAGATCGCGAAAAGGCTTGGGATACATCCCACGACACTTATCCAGAGGGTTAAGCACCTCGAGGAGCAGGGCGTCATCAAGGGATATAGGGCCAACGTCGATTACATGAAGCTCGGGTACGAGTTCATGGCCATCGTCCACATCTATGTCGAAGGCGACCTCGTGGAGGTCGAGAGGAAGATCATGGAGCTCTCCAACATCGTGGCGGTGTTCGATGTCACCGGGGAATGCGACTCCATCGCATGGGTGGCATGCAGGAGCAGGGAGGAGTTCAGCTCGGTCGTGAAAGGGATGCTGACAATACCGGGCGTCAAGAAGACGAACACGTATGTCATATTGAACATGATCAAGGACCCGTTCAAGTTCATGCCGGATTTCTCCGAATCGTCGCAGGTGAACTTCGAATGAGGGCCCGGGATCCGTAGCTCTCGATACGACGGATCTCCGACTACTGCGCATATGTTTGACACATTATCCGAATGAGCCCGCAACTCTGACAAATTGTCAAATATTCGCGTGCATATTGAATCATTTGAGCGGAATCTCCGCTTCCAGTTTAGAAAAGGGTTTAATATCCTTTTTCCATTAGCTCGGACCTATCCAAAAAGTATGCCCAGAGGCAATTGACATGATAAAGACAAACGATTGCGGAGCCCTCAGGTCCAAGGACATTGGCCAGAGGGTAAGGCTTGCTGGCTGGGTACGCTTCTATCGAGACCACGGCGGGGTGCGCTTCTATGATCTGGCCGACTCCTTCGGCTCCACCCAAGTGGTCTACGACCCTGAAGCATACCAGTCTAACGTCAACGTTGTCGGAATCGGTCAGCTTCTGAATAATATCGGCCGCGAGTACGTCATAGCGGTCAAAGGGGTCGTCAGGGAGAGGGTCCCTGGCACCGAGGACGACAGGAACCCGACCGGGACCGTCGAGGTACTGATAGACGAGATCGAGATCCTGAACTCTTCGAAGGTGATCCCATTCGAGATAGCCGAGCAGAAGAACTCGACGCTACCGAGCGAGGACCTTCGCCTTAAGTACAGGTACCTAGACCTCAGAAGGACCGAGATGGCCTACAACCTCAGGTTCAGGCACAAGGTCCTCGCCTCGGCAAGGAGATACCTCGACAGCATAGGTTTCATCGAGGTCGAGACGCCGACGCTCACCAGGAGCTCGCAGGAGGGCGCGAGGGACTTCCTCGTGCCGTCGAGGACGATGCCGGGCACGTTCTACGCGCTCCCTCAGTCCCCACAGCTCTACAAGCAGATGTTGATGGTCGGCGGGGTCGAGAAGTACTTCCAACTGGCCAGATGTTACAGGGACGAGGATTCCCGTTCCGACCGTCAGCCGGAGTTCACGCAGCTCGATCTGGAGATGTCGTTCGTCGACGTGGAGGACATCTTCCGCACGATCGAATCGCTCTATTCGCACATTTGGAAGGACGTCCTCGGCAAGGAGCTGAGGACGCCGTTCCCGCGCATCACCCTCGAGGACGCTCTCAACAAGTACGGCACTGACGCACCTGACATCCGCTTCGGGCTCGAGCTCGTCGATGTCACGGACATCGTGAAGTGCTCCAGCTATGATATCTTCCAGAAGGTGCTGGGCAAGAAAGGCTCCGCCGTCATCTGCGTCAACCTCAAGTCGACTCTCGTCAAGGAGAAGACCTTGGACGCCAACGTCGGCCGCAGCGAGGTCGACAGGCTCATCGACTGGGCCAAGCAGCAGGGCATGGGCGGCCTCACATGGATGAGGATGACCGATGAAGGGCTAAGCTCCAACATCGTGAAGTACTTCGGCAAGGAGGTCCTCGAGAGCCTCGAACGCAGGACCGACGCGACCAAGGGCGATCTGCTCCTGTTCCTCGCAGGCCCGAGGCATCTCGTGCAGAAGGCCGGCGGCCATCTGAGGATGAAGCTCGCGAGGGAGAACGGGCTTCTGGAGGGCATGGACCACCAGTTCGTCTGGCTTGTCGACTGTCCGCTGTTCCAGGCGGACCCCGTCACCGGAAAGGTCGCGTCGTTCCACCATCCGTTCGTACGTCCGGTCGAGGGCGACTTCGACGAGAACGGCGAACTGCTCAGTTTCAAGGGCTGCTCCTACGACCTCGTGCTCAACGGAAGCGAGATCGGCTCGGGCTCTATGCGCAACCACCATGCCGAGGTCCAGAGGAAGATGTTCCGCGCGCTCGGCATGTCCGAAGAAAGGATGAGGGAGGAGTTCGACTTCTTCCTTGAGGCCCTGGAGTTCGGCGCCCCGCCCCACGGAGGAATTGGGATGGGCATGGACAGGTTCTGCTCGATCCTTCTCGGATGCGAGAGCATCAGGGACGTCATAGCGTTCCCGAAGAACAAGAAGTTCCAGTCCCTCGTCGACAGCTCCCCGAAGAAGGTCGACCAGGCCAAGCTCGACGAGCTGCAGCTGATGTCGTTGGTAGATGAGGACGAGCAGGACTGAAGGACGTCGGCCTCCTTTCAAACCCTTTTCGATATCTCTTTCTTGACACACTCGACGATGTCCTTCGATGAGTATTGGCCTTTCGTCTCCTTCATCACGTGCCCTATGACCGAGTTGGCGGCCTTCGCGTTGTTCCTGAGGTCCTTGACGACCTCGGGGTGCGCGTCGAGGAACGAGTTCACCATGGATATCATGTCAGGGTTCGAGGCGCATGCCGGTGTCCCTTCGCTCTTGACCCCGGCGCACTTCTGCAGCCTGATCTTTGCTTCGCTGTCCGTGATGCTTCCGCTCGCGTCGGCCTTTACGATGTCTATGACGCAGGCACCTCCATCGGCATCAATGACCTTCTCCAGCGCCCCCCAGTTGGAGCTTATCGGCCCGAGCAGCCATTGCAGGGCCTTCTCCGATGGGACCTCCTTGCATAACTTCTCCAATAGGTCCGCCAGCGACCCGGAGGTCAGCACGACCTGTCTCGCCGTCTGTCTGGGGATGTCGAGCTCGGCGGACATCCTCTCAGCCCTGGCGAAGGGCGTCTCCTTTAGGACGGTCTCCCTGGCCCACTGCCCGATGTGGTACTCGCCAAGGTCAGGCTCTCCGATGTATCCATAATCCTCCTCGAACTCCTTCTCCCTGGCTGGGAGGGTGATCTTCCTCTCCTCGTCGTACCTTCTCGTCTCGCGGACTATGCGCTTGCCGGCATCGAGGACCTTCGTCTGTCTTGTCGCCTCGTACCTGAGGGCCCTCTCGAGGTTCTTCAGGCCCTGGACGTTCTTCACCTCGACGCGCTCCTCGCCGATCGAAAGGTTCGCGTCGACGCGCACGGAGGTCTCGTCCTGGACGTTGATCCCGACGAGATATCTGAGCTCCGTGACCAGCTGGTCTATGAAAGCTCTGGCCTGTTCCGGCGACTCCAGATCAGGGGCGGTGACGATCTCGACGAGCGGTATGCCGCTCCTGTTGTAATCGATCAGGCTCACTTCCTCTCCGGACCTGCCGACCCTCTTGATCCTTCCAGGGTCCTCCTCGATATGCACGCGCCAGATACCTATCCTCTTGCCTTCATGCTCATAGTGGCCGTCGTTGCCGACAGGCGATTCGTATTGGGTGATCTGGAAATGCTTCGGAAGATCTGGATAGAAATACGTCTTTCTCGAGAACCATATTCTGTCGTTGATCCTGCAGTCCAGGAACTTTGCTATCATGATGCCCAGCTCAAGGGCCTTCCTGTTCAGCACCGGCTTGGAGCCTGGCAGGCCCAGGCAGGTCGGGCATACTGACGTGTTGGGGGCGTCCCCGTTCGTTGGGCAGGAGCAGAAAAGCTTCGATCTCGTCGGAAGCTGCAGATGGACCTCTAGCCCGATCCTCATTGGCATGCCTCCGGGACCTTGTAAGCGAACGTAGTCCCCCATCTCTTCCCCAGGTCGATCAAGGTCCCTTCTTCCCAATGCGGGGCCACGGCCTGCATGCCGATCGGCATCCCAGAATGGTAGCCGCAGGGCAGCGATATGTGCGGCAGGCCCGTCAGGTTCGGAGGTATCGTCAGGAAGTCAGCGCTGTACATCTCGAGGGGGCGCATGCTCGCGATCTCGTCGAACTTCGGAGCTATGAACGGCATGGTGGGCGACAGGACCATGCTATGGTCCTTGAAGACGTCCAGATATTCCTTGGTGATCCCCTGCCTTACGCTGAGCGCTTTAAGGTAGTACTTGTCCCTGAAGCCGACCATGCGGCAGAACGTTCCGAGGAGGATGCGCCTCTTGGCCTCGTCCCCGAAGCTCTCGGACCTGGTCTTCGAGAAGAAGTCGTTGAAGTGCTGAGCGTACTCCCTCTCGGCCACACCGAACCTCATCCCGCAATATCTGGCGAGGTTGGTCGAGGCCTCTGTCGTGGCCAGGACGTAATAAGCGGGCATGGCGTATTTCAGGCTGGGCATCGACACGACGTCCACCTCCGTCCCCCCCTCCTTCAAGGTCTGGACGGCGTCATCGAACGTCCTCGCGACGTCCGGGGTCAGCCCCTCAAGGCATTCCTTCGGGACCGCCATGGGCCCCTTCCTGACCTTCGACAGGTCCAGGCGGGGCTGGCAGCAGGACGTGGGGTCCTTGGGGTCGCTTCCTGAGATGACGGGAAGGAACCTCTCGATGTCAGAGATCGAGCGTGATATCAGGCCGACCTTATCGAGCGAGTTGCCATAGTCGATGAGCCCGTACCTTGAGACGCGCCCGTACGTCGGCGTCATTCCGATCACGCCGCAGAAGGACGACGGACAGGATATCGAGCCTCCGGTCGAGACCCCCAATGCGACGTGGCCCGGCAGCAGCGCAGCCGCGCAGGCCGCTCCGCCGCTGGAACCGCCGCAGGCCCTGGTCGGGTCGAAGGGATTCTTCGGTATCCCGTACCCGGAGTTCGTGCTGAACGTGCCGAAACCGAACTCGTCCATGTTCGTCTTTCCAAGGAGCAGCCCTCCGGCCGCCCTCATCTTCCAGATCGGGGTCGCGTCGAACGGGGGTCTGTAACCCTCGAGTATCCGAGAGCCTGCTCTGGCCTGGAACCCCTTCGCGCAAAGATTGTCCTTGGCAGAGAACGTGAACTCGTGATCTTCATCTGGAACGACGGAAATCATCTCGCAGAACGGCTCGAACCTCTCGTTCGTCCTGCGCATCGCCTCGATGTCCACCTTCGGCGTCACGAGAGCTTAGGCCCCCTGACGTATCCCTCGTAGGTGTCCATGGCCTTCATCAGCTCTTCGGGGTCGATGTCGATGAACGGCTCGTCCTCCCTGAGGACGTCCATGACCGGTATCGGATTGAAGTCGTAGCTCTCGGACGATGGCGCGGAGTTCAGGACCTCAAAACTGTCCAGTATCTCCTCTAGGTCCTTCCCATATTTCGCGAGCTCCTCTTCGCTGAGGCGAAGGCGGGCGACCCTTGCCACCCTAACGACGGTCTCCTTTTCCAATGACGACATATTCAATCCGTCCTGATTCCCACATGCGGGACCATAAACTGAAACTTTCGTTCCCGGTCGCTCGGAAGGGGGGTTGGAGCATTAAATAGAAATGGAAAGGAACGGCCGTTCCGTCGTCCTCAACTCAAAACTTTTATGAACATTAAGCGGTTACTCAGCTTCAGTGATCTGATGTCTGAGGAATTCGAAAAGCTGATGAAGCAGGGATTCCAGCTCATGGGAGATGGAGAGTATCAATCGGCCCTGACCAAGTTCGACAAGGCTATGAAGGCCGACCCGAAGAACGCCGAAGCAGTTCTCGCTAAGGCGGACGCCGCGGTGCTCGTCCCGAAGGTCCCGCAGGAAGATATCGAGGCCCTTTACAAGAAGGCCATCGAGCTGGAGCCTGAGAACCCGTTCATGTACCAATCATACGCCGCGTTCTGCATGGACGTCGGCAAGTTCAACGACGCCGAGGGCGCGTACGTCAAGGCCGCGGAACTGGACCCGGAAAGCGCACCGTATCTCTATTCCGAGTTCGGTGTCGAGTACTTCAAGAAGGCGCCGATCGTCTTCGAGCAGCATCTCGACGACAACACGAAGGCCATCATCACCAAGAAGGCGCTGAAGTACCTCCTCAAGTCCATCAACCTGGATGAAGCGGCGGCGAAGAAGCTCCTTCAGTGAGTCAGATCGCTAGATCGAGGGCCGTCCATCAAACCCCCTTCGTCTCCCTTCTTCGGGGAGCATCTCACGCAGGCGCCGGACCTGGGGTCCATATGTTTTTCGCAGGTCGGTTGCCCGCACAGCGAGCAGGTGTTCTGGGTCAAGGTGCCGCAGACATTACAGAAATTAGGGCGCACGACTCTCATGACTATATCATACGCACGAGGTGCATTTACAACTTATGATGCCTAGGTGGCACAAACCCTCGACGACGCCCTGCGCATGCTTCGTCAAGCAGACGTAATCCGCGGCGGCCTTGGCCGCAGGGGAGGCGTTGCCGACCGCGACGCCATATCCGCACTCTTTCAGCATCTTCACGTCGTTGTCCGCATCGCCGAACGCTACGACCTCGTCCATGCCGATGCCGAGCAGCTCGCAGGCCTTCCTCACTCCGGAGACCTTGCTGTGCCCCTTCTCCATCAGGTGGATAGCGAAGCCCGTCGCCTCGATCTCGATGTTCCAGCCTTCCAGGGCCTTCCTGACCTGCTCCAGGTCGTTCGACCTCTTCAGACCGACCTCGGTCTCGCGCCAGTTGTCCGTGAAAAGCCTCTCGACGCCCGGCATGACGGTCCGTAGATGCTCGTAGGCGCGCTCCGGTTCCTTGGCCGAATGGATGCGATAGATCCTATCTTGATACGACAGCATTCCGCCGTTCTCGGCGATGACCGGCCCGTTTAGCCCTATGAAGGCCGACAGGCTGTATGCGATCGGCAGCACGTTGCCGCTCGCGAGCATGACATGGTATCCCTCGTCCTGCGCGTTCCTTAGCGTTTCGATCCCCAGCGTCTGTATCCTTTTCTGGGGGTCGGTGATCGTTCCGTCCACGTCGCAGACGATGGCCTTGTACCTGCCGTCCATCGAACGTCCTCAGTCGTTCCCCTTCAGCTCACCGAGGGTGGTGACCCTCTCAGCGAAGGCGTTGTGCTTGTGGATCGACTCCTGGCTCTCGCTCCTCACCGTGACGGTCGTGTCGTCCGGAAGATCGCCGTACTTTTCCAAAATCCTCGTCAGGTTCGCCCTCACGACGTCCTCGACGAACTTCGGGTTCTCGTGGGCCAGGATGACGACCTGCGCCTCCTCGGCCCTCTTCAGGATCTCGAACGTTGGGGAGCTGAACGACTTCTCGGCGATCTCGATGAGGTCGTTCGCCTCGACCGTGAAGTTCTCAGGCACCTCCATCAGGATGGTGGTGACATTGCGCTGGTTATGCGTGATGTTCGGGACGAACTCGTCCCTGTTCCTCAGGTTGCCCTTCTGCAGGTCCCTGACCGTCTCCATTGCGCAGGGGCATGCGGTCATCCCGATGATCTCGACGCCGATCATCTTCTTCAGCCCGTTCCCCTGCCTGTCCACGGCCATGGCCATGAGCTTGTACGACTCCATGGTCTTGCGGCCGCTCGGGACCGTCCTCTCGAGGAAATACTCGGCGGTGATGATCGATTCGGAATAGGTGGCGTACTCATGCCTCTTGAGGAGGTTGACGCTGATCGTCGCGGCGAGGTCCTCCAGTCCGCTGACCGGCGCTGAAAGGCACTGGTCGACGACATCGGATATCACCTCAAGGTTCCTGGAAAGATGGGAACCCTTCTGATCCGATGGTAGGTCGACGAAGACGTCGATCGTGCAGATCAACGTGACCGTCCTATCCCCTCGGTTAACCTGAACGGGCTTCTTGACACCCTTGACACCGACCCTGGATAGCATGAACCCGTTGGTCAGTTTCCTGCCCTGCACATCGCTCAAAGTAATACAATCACCCTTCCTTCATTCCAGCATCCTTTTTAAACAATGTCCTTTCAACAACATTTTTAGTAGTTGTGTCCGGAAGTGGTAATCATCTCATCTTGATCAGCTTATAATCCCTGGTCCCGAGACCGAGCTCCTCAGCGTATTCGAGCTGCCTTTTCCAATCGATGTCCGTAAGGGCCTTGAACTTGTCCTCGCCGGCCCCCTTGCTCTTCGTCAAGGCCGAACCGGCCGACGCCTCCTGCGCGTTGACGAGGTCCGCTGCCGCCTGGTCGATGGCCACTATGTCCTTTGACATCAGGATGCCGATGTCCGGCACGATGCTCACGTCGTTCCATGGCGCGCAGTCGCAATACGGCACGACGTCCATGACGAACGTTATGAAGGCGAACTTATCCTTCCTCCCCTTCATTATGCCATAGCAATATTCGACGATCTTCTCCTGCAACGCGAGATTATCGGATGACCAGTCGTCCGTATCCATGGCCTGGTGCAGGCAGGTCACGCAACATTCCCCGCAGCCTATGCACCTGTCCTTGTCGACAGACGCCTTACCATTGACGACAGATATGGCCTTCCCCGGGCACCTGGGGACGCAATGACCGCAACCTCTGCACCTATCGAGGTTGACCTTCGGGCCCATGCCGCTGTGCATCTCCAGCTTCCCGGCCCTCGATCCGAACCCCATCCCTATGTTCTTCAGCGCCCCCCCGAAGCCAGTGGCGATGTGCCCCTTCATGTGGGTGACGCATATGACGGAGTCAGCGCGCATGGCGGCGGCACCGATCTTCACCGTCTTGCATCTCTTCAGCCCGACCTTCACCTCGACCTGCTCGTTCCCCTTGAGCCCGTCGGCGATGATGACCGGGGCGTTGACGGCGGGGTAGGTGAACCCGTGCTTGGCGGCGGTCCACATATGGTCCACGGCATTTGACCTGGAACCGACGTACAGCGTGTTGCTGTCGGTGAGGAACGGCATCCCTCCCTGAGAGGTGACCAGATCGACCACCTTCGATATGAACTGAGGTCTTATGAACGCGGTATTGCCAGACTCCCCGAAATGGGTCTTGACAGCGACGAGGTCCCCTTCAGTGACGACCTCCCCCAGCTTCGCTCTCTTGAACATCCTTCCGATCTTGTTCTGAACATTGTCCCTTTCCGTAAGGGCCCTGAAGTCCGAGAAGAAAACGTCCGACATGGCGATCGAACAAGAGATGGACCGTCCCGGATATCACCTTTGTCCCGTCATGCGTTGATTTATAAACGGCCGATATTCTCTCGGCCTCGTGATATGCGGGTTGGACGAGGCCGGCAGAGGGCCGGTCATCGGTCCGTTGGTGGTGGCCGCCGTCATGATGGACGACGACCGCCCTCTCCAGGAGATGGGCGTCAAGGACTCGAAGAAGCTGACGCCGTCCAGAAGAGAGGAGCTGGCCGCCGAGATCAGGAAGGTCGCGCGCGTCGAGACAAGGGCGATCGACGCCGAGACGATAGACGCCCGCGGGTGCGAGCGGTCGCTGAACGAGCTGGAGATCGAGAGGTTCTCCGATCTCATCATGTCGCTCCGCCCCAGCGATGTCTACATAGACGCCTGCGATGCGAGCGAGAGCCATTTCGAGTCGCTCATCGTCGCGAGCATCGATTACCATCCCAGGATGGTCTGTGAGCACAAGGCCGACGACAGATATCCTGTCGTATCGGCGGCGTCTATCATCGCCAAGGTCGCGCGCGATTCGATGGTCCGAGAGATCGAAAGGTCCTTGGGTTGCCCGGTCGGCAGCGGGTATCCCGCCGACGAGGTCACCATCGATTTCATAAAAAGGTGGATAAATGAGAAGGGGGATTTACCGCCCTATACCCGCAGGTCATGGGAGACGTCCCGTCGATTACTGGGCGAATCCAAGATCCGCAAGTTGACATATTGGGAGTGAAAAACGAATGTCTGTCAGACCGATCTTCGAAGAGCTCATCGCCAAGTTCGATGACAAGGTGGCCAAGGACCCTGGGCTGAAAAAGGAGCTGGAAGGGACGTGCAAGAAGGTGAACATAGACCTGTGCACGGAATCATACTCCTTCGTTCTTTCAGAAGGGAAGGTCAGCGACTTCAAGGAAGAGCTGTTGCCCGAGGCGGACATAACCGTCACCTCCGACCCGCAGACGATCAAGGACCTCCATTGCGGCAAGACCAAGATCATGAAGTGCTGGGCCCTGAAGAAGATCAGGGTCAAGGGTTCCCTGGACGACGTCATGAAGCTGAGGAAGTTCTTATGAACCAGAACTTCAACGGCCCGGTACAGGCCAGATTACCAATTCAATAATCATCCCTATCGCAGGCCATGCGCGCCATTATCGAAATGCTAGACACCTTCCTGAAGCGCCTGGCATAATTGGGGCCCTGGTCTGTCCAAGAATATAAATAACAAATGCCCGTTAGCATATTTTCATCATAGCGGGGTAGGGTAGCCAGGACATCCCGTCGGGCTCATAACCCGGAGACCGGTCGTTCAAATCGACCCCCCGCTACCATTAGCTATTTTTATCATGCTTTCTCATACCCAATCATCTTCCAGTAGGTCATCGTTACCAAGGTGTTTCTTTTGCGCGTTGATGTTCTTGTAATAGGCGGGGGCGCAACGGGCGCAGGGATCGTCAGAGACCTCTCGATGAGGGGCGTCGACGTCATGCTCCTGGAAAAGGGGGACTTCTGCTCCGGTTCTTCGGGCGGCAATCATGGCCTCCTGCATAGCGGCGCGAGGTACGCGGTGAAGGACCCCGAGTCCGCTAAGGAGTGCGTGTCGGAGTCCAGGATATTGAAGGGGATCGCCTGGAACTGCATCGAGGACACGGGCGGGATGTTCGTCAGCGTGGGGAAGGACGATCCAGGCTTCGCCGATGTCTTTCACGATGCCTGTAAGGCGACCGGGGTCCGGGCTGCACGTTCAACGGCGAAGGAGCTTCATCAGGTCGAGAGGAACCTGTCAGATGACGTGGCGGACGGATTCCTCGTTGACGATGCGGTAATCGACCCTTTCCGGCTCGTCCTCACTAACATCGAGGACGCGAGGAGGCACGGAGCGACCGTCCGCAACCATTGCGAGGTCGTCTCCTTCGAACGGTCCGATGGCCACATAGGTGAGGTGAAGTTCAAGGACCAGAGGAACGGATCGGTCGGTTCCGTCGTTCCAGAGGTGGTCGTCAATGCGGCCGGGTCGTCATCCGGATCGATAGCCAGCATGGTCGGCGGAAACCTGGCGATGACCCGGGACTACGGGACCCTCGTGGTATTCAGCGGGAAGCTGGTAAGCGGGACGGTGAACAGGCTGCGGCCCCCTTCCGATGGGGACATCATCGTGCCAAGCCACACCTCGATGATAGCCGGGACCACGTCGCGTTCGATCAGCGGGCCATCGGATGCCCGCCCGACGATAGAGGACAAGGAGCTGATCATCAAGGAGGTCTCGGAGATGGTCCCGGCGCTGAGGGGCGCAAGGGCCATCAGGGCGTACGGGGCGTCGAGGCCTCTCGCATCCGGCAGCTCAGGACGAGGGGCCAGCAGGACGTTCAAGCTCATAGACCATGAAGAGGGAGGCGTCGACAACCTCATCAGCATCATCGGCGGAAAGCTGACAACATACAGGATGATGGCAGAAAGGACCTCCGATGCCGTCTGTGCGAAGCTGGGTGTCAGGGCGAACTGCA
Organism: Methanobacteriota archaeon; assembly: GCA_021372315.1. Classification (GTDB taxonomy): domain Archaea; phylum Thermoplasmatota; class Thermoplasmata; order Methanomassiliicoccales; family UBA472; genus MVRC01. The sequence continues at coordinate 3,301 of JAJFUT010000080.1, read as the reverse complement.
CGACGGGCGAGGAGGTGATGGAGGCGTCAAGGCTTGATGAGGCCGTAACCTTGGTCAGCGCCTCGCAGTCGGAGAGCATGCGCAGAAGGTACGGACACGTCCCTTCGGAGATGATGAACGTCGTCCCAGTGGGGTCGATGGGCGTCCAGTCGTGCAGCTGCGAGAACGTTATGAGGTTCGAGCTCGAGCATTACGCATCATCGGAGGACGTGATCACCATCGCCGACCTGATGAGGAGGACCAGGGCGGGCATGGGCTATTGCCAGGGCACAGGATGCATGTGGGAGATGGCGTCCGCTCTCTCGGACGAAGGCGACATCGATCTGCTCATCAGGGACTTCGTTCGGGAGAGGAGGGAGGGATCTTCCACCGTGATCGAGGGTGACCAGCTTCGCCAGGAGATGTTCAGGTCCCACCTGTTATGGCCTTTCCAGGCGGCCCGAGGGGGCGAAGAACGATGATCGATCTTCCAAAGAAGGAGGTCGACGTCCTTGTCATAGGCTCTGGAGCGGCTGGAGCGATATCCGCATGGGACTCTGCAGTGAAGGGCCTTGACGTGTCCATGATAGGCGTCGGAACGCCCGCGACGGAGATGTCGAGCGGATGCATCCGTTTCAACGACGATAGGTCGGTCCCCGAGGGGCTGGGCCTGGACCGTGGCGACCTCGAGGACGCATTCTCTCGGGCCGAGCGCTTCCTGATCGATGAGATGAAGACATCAGGGCTGAAGATGGAAGGCGCTCGCCGCGACCAGGGGCGATACTATCGATGCCACGGGACGATCGTCCCCGAGAACATCGTCCAGGGACCTACGTCATCGGGCGGGCTGGACCGGATCGAGGGGGAGCGTATCTGCGTCATCGGGTTCGAGGACCGGACCGAATTCGACCATAGGCTTTTCGCGAAGGCATTGGCCCAGAGGTCCGACCTGCGGGTCGAGCATATCGCGGTCGGGACGACGAACGGGGTTCTCAGGAACTCGTCAGTCGATGATCTGTTAGATATGTTCGTCGACGCGGCGGGATCGGCCTCGGGCGAGGTCGTCTTCGTCCCTCCGTTCATTTCGCTAAAGGACATCGATCGTTGGGAAGAGCTCGAAAAGCGCTCCGGGAGGAAGTTCGCCGAGCCGGTCATGGACCTGGGGATGCCCGGTGCCCGATTGAGGGATGCGCTCATCTCGTCCGCATCGAGGGCGGGCGTCTCTATCACGAACGGAGCAAGCATCGTTGGAATGTCCATATCCAAGGGGTCCCTGAATGAGGTTACGGTCCGTTCGGGACATCGCCTCCAGCACATCGAATGCGGCGCGGCCGTGTTCTGCGGCGGAGGTCTGGTCGGAGGTGGATTGGGCGTATCGGGGAAGGACGTCATCGACCCCCTGGGTCTGTTCGATGTCCGGTACCTTAGAGAGGGAGATGGCATAGACATCCTCGCCCGCGCATCATCCGGAGGGATCCGCACAGGGCCCGGGCTCGAGGCCATCGTAGATGGCGAGAAGGTCCGGAACCTGTTCGTCGCCGGGGCTTCGCTGCCAGGCATGAACATCGTCGAAGGGAACGGCATCGGCGACGCCATGGCCACAGCATTGTTGGCATCCAAGGCAGCTACGGAGGCATCGAGATGAGCGAGGAGGACAGGTGCATAAGGTGCGGAAGCTGCATGAGGGCCTGCCCCGTGGTCTCAACCTTCGGAGAATCCGTTTTCCCGGGGCCGCGCTCGCTAGCCGTTGACGCGCCGCGCACTGGAAAGCCGATGTCGATGGACGAGCTCCTCAAGTGCTCCATATGCATGATGTGCCGCGACGCCTGCCCTTCGAGGATAGACCTGCCGCGGTCCATCCTGGCGCTCAGGGCCGCGAACCGCCGAGGGACGTTACGGCCGGGACACAAGCGGTTGGTCGAGAACATAGATTCCTATGGATATTCGGTCCGTCCGGACGAAGGTGTGCATGGTCCATACCCCTGCAAGGGTCCGACCACATGCCTCTTCCCAGGGTGTATATCGAGATGGAGGAGACCGGAGATCCTCGATGACGCGGCGTACGTCCTCCGCTCGAACGGGACAGAAGTGGCATGTCCGGAAGACCTGGTCTGCTGCGGCTCACCATTGGAGAAGATCGGCGAGCATGAACGGAGGGAACGACTGGTCGATAGGAACTTTCCGATCCTGGAAAAGTTCGAAAGGGTCGTCACGACATGCCCTGGATGCGCTGGGCAGATCGTAGGATATGGAATTGACGCGATGCACATCGTCGAGTATCTCTACGAGGTCGTTGGCGTGGAGCATCTGGTATCGGGGCTCGACGGCAAGGGACTGAAGATCGCGGTCCATATGCCATGCCATCTCAACAGGGATGTCGGGCCTCACACGAAGGAATACGTCCATTCGATCCTCGGCGCCATCCCGGGCTTGAAGGTTGTCGAATATCCCGAGGAGGACAGATGTTGCGGGGCCGGCGGTTCGCTGCTCTCAGGGTTTCCTGAGATGGCGGCCGCCTTGGCAAAGGGAAAGGCGTCGGCCGCGGACCGCGCAGGGGCGGACCTTATCGTCACGTCATGCCCGTTCTGCGTCGTCAACCTCACGAACGCTGGGACGATGAGAACGCTGGACATCGTTTCTTTACTCCGAACGGCGTCGAACCGCTGAATGTGTGCGACAAGATAAAATACCAAGAGCATACCTGTCGGACCGAATGACTTCCAAACCCGTGTGTTTTTCATGTCTCCATCGCGAGAACCGTCCCGAGCTGGGTGTGAACGACCAATTGATATACTGCAGGAAGAAGGACATGGTCGTCAGGCCCAAGGCCGAGTGCACACTTTATACAAGGGCCACGCAACAATCGATAAAGGAGCTGCACAGAGCGTTGTACGGCGTCATAGAGGACGAGGGCGAAGAGATCTGATCGGGCCTCTAGCTCCATTTGAGCACATGGCCGCTGGCGTTCTTGTCCGCCAATCTGATCTCGAAAGGGATCCATTGGTTCAGCGAAGGCATCCCCCTCATGTGCCTTATCCTCATCATCCTGTTGAGGTCCTGGTCGAACTTAAGTTCGATCACGCCGTCCGCCAGCGCCATCAGGTCATTCGCGGTCTTCTCGTCATGAACACCGTCGTGCAACGAGTAGAAGACAGTCCCGTATTCGTTCCTGATGCGCGAACTGGATATCTGGAAGAACTTCAGGACGACGTTGACCTGGTTGTATAGGAACATCGTCGATAATGCGTAGATGAAGATCCTCACCGGTCTCTTCCGGTCCTTGACGATCGCGGCAACGTTGAACATGATGCCTTCGATGTCG
>JAJFUT010000075.1 GCA_021372315.1 Methanobacteriota archaeon | reverse complement strand
GTATTTAATTTGGTCGATGGGGCCGTTCCAGATGATGCTAGGCCCACGTCCATGGGCCGTTCGGACCATGCGAAAAACTTATCTCCCGTCCGCGCTCTTTGAACCTGCATGGCAAAGGTAACTATCGACCAGAACGAATGTACCGGCTGCGGACTGTGCTACAACGATGAATGCCCTGACGTCTTCGTCGAGGGAGATGGCGGCAACTCCGCCCTGCAGGAGAAGTACAGGAAGGGCGCACCGGACACGGGTGAGATCCCTGACGACAAGAAGGCATGCGCGGCGCAAGCGGCGGACGCCTGCCCGGTCTCGGCGATCAAGGTCGAGTGAAACCCTAGATAGGACGGGAAGGGCCCGTCCCGTCCTCCGAACCTTTTACGCGAATGCCGAACCTATCAGTGGATATCTGCCCAACGCGTGAAGGCGGCCACGGGGGACGTTAACACATCTTAGGCAAAGGGCAGGTACCCAGATGGGTTTTCTCATTCGTTAAGGATTAAATAGGCCAAGGCCATTCAGTCATGGTTCAGGACCGGTATGATCATGAGTGACAGGGTTACCGTTTCAATAATCAAGGCGGATGTGGGTTCGGTCTGCGGACATTCCAGGCCTCACCCTAAGATGATGGAGAGCTGCAGAGAGGTCCTCAGGGATGGACTTCGCGCCGGCACGGTCAACGATTTCTACGTTACACGTGTGGGAGATGACATCAATCTGTTCATGACCCACAACCGTGGCGAGAACAGCAAGGACGTGCACGGACTTGCATGGGAAGCGTTCAAGGCGGCGACGAAGCTCGCGAAGGAGATGAAGATGTACGCCGCGGGACAGGACATCCTCAAGGACGCCTTCAGCGGCAACGTCAGAGGGATGGGCCCAGGCTCCGCGGAGATGGAGTTCAAGGAGCGCGGGGCAGAGCCCCTCATATTCTTCATGGCCGACAAGACCGAGCCTTCCGCGTACTCGATGCCCCTTTCGAGGGTGTTCATGGACCCGTACACGACGACTGGCCTCGTCATAGACCCGAGAGCGCACGTCGGTTTCAAGTTCGAGATCGTCGACGTCATCGACTCCAAGAAGATCGTCATGTCGGCGCCCGAGGAATCCTACGATATCCTCAGCCTGCTCGGCGATACCACCAGGTACGCCATCAAGAGGATCTGGAGCAAGCATGATGACATCGGCATCGGAGCGGTCATCAGCACGGACAAGCTCAACCTCACCGCCGGCAAGTACGTCGGAAAGGACGACCCCGTCGCCATCGTAAGGTGCCAGAGCGGACTGCCTGCGGTCGGAGAGGTCCTCCAGCCGTTCATGTTCCCGCAGCTCGTCGCCGGATGGATGCGCGGTTCGCACTACGGCGCATGGTTCCCGTGCTCCGTCGACAACTCGGACCCGACGTTCTTCGACGGCCCGCCACGCGTATGCGCGTTGGGCATGATGATCAGCAACGGCAAGTTCCAGGGATGCGAGGACCCCGTGCACGATGTGGGCGTCCACAGGCCGATCGACTTCTTCGCCGGTTCCGAGTGGGACGGTGCGCGCGCCAAGGCCATGAAGGCCAGCATCTACATGCGCCAGCACGGCCCGTTCATGCCAGGCATACTAGGCCCGGAAGAGATGGAGTACACCACCAGGCCAGCCGTCCTATGTAAGCTGAAGGACAGGATGGAGAACATTGACTGAGCTAAAGACCCCGGTCATCGTCGTCAATTTCAAGACATACGGCGAAGTGGAAGGCGCGAAGGCGCTCGAGGTTGCGAGGGCATGTCAGGAGGTCTCGGAGGAGACTGGCAGGTCCATAGTGGTCTGCCCTCCGACCGTAGAGCTATCCTCGGTCGCAGCCAACCTCAAGGTGCCGGTGTTCTGCCAGCACGTCGACGCGAAGAACAGGGGGGCCAACACCGGATGGGTCACGCCGCAGGGCGTGCTGTCCGCGGGCGCGGTCGGAACCCTTCTGAACCATTCCGAGCACAGGCTGATGATGTACGACCTCAAGGCCTCGATCGAGGCATGCAAGGAGGCCGGACTGATCACGATCGCCTGCGCGGACAGCCCGGAGACCGCCGCGATCATCGCGTCCTTCAAACCGGATTTCATCGCCATCGAACCGCCCGAGCTGATCGGCGGCAACGTGTCCGTCACGGACGCCAGGCCCGAGGTCATCTCGAAGGGAGTGGAGGCGGTGCACGCCGTATCGCCTGAGATACCGGTGCTTTGCGGCGCTGGGATCAAGACCGGCATGGACGTAAAGAAGGCGATGGAGCTTGGCGCCGCGGGCGTATTGCTGGCATCGGGCGTGGTCAAGTCCAAGGACGTCAAGGCGACGCTCAAGGACCTGGTCAGCAGGATCTGAAACCTCTTTTCACCATTTCTATCGTAACCTGATTGCATAGGTCCTCGATTTATCGTCATCGGCAGTTGCCATAGGGATGAGAGCTTGGGTCGTACTCCTGGTCCTAGTGCTCACGGCCCCCATCTGGAGCGGCCCTCTCTCGTCACAAGCGTCCGCCTCATCATCCGTCGAGGAAGGTCTGATCATCTTCGAGGTGTGCCCTGCAAAGCCGATCGAGTTCGTAACGATTATGAACACGGGCTCCGGCGACCTCAACGCGAGCAGGCTGAAGGTCACGGACGGAGAAGGAACGCTCGCCCTGCCGCCGCTGACGCTTCGTCCAGGAGGGTCGATCACGCTGTTCAAGAACATCTCTGGCCTCGCAGTTTTGAACGGTCGCGAGAACCTTCTTCCGTACACCAATCCGGGCATCGTTCGAAAGGGGTCGTTCGCGCTATCGGACGACGGCGACCAGGTGACGCTTATGATGGACGATGTCCCGACCGACCGCTTCTGCTATGGGAACGCCGCCGTACCTGCAGATTGGAACGGAGAGCCCTTCCGCTTCACCGACAAGGGGCACATGGCCGTGCACACGGAAGTGGATGACGGCTCTGACGCGGCCGAATGGTCCCAGAGCGTCCTAGGGCGGACGACGGTCGATCCGTTCAACGTAACGGCAGATGTCATGCCCTTGGTCCATCCAGACGACGGGTCCTCGGCCCTGTTGGAACTGATCGAACGTTCCGTGTATTCGATCGTCCTCAGCGTCTACACGCTGGAGGACCCCGATGTCGCATATGCATTGGCAGAGGCAGCTCATCGGGGCGTTGAGATCGACGTCCTCCTGGAAGGTCAGCCGGTCGGAGGGATAAGCACTTTCGGGAAAAGGGCGATCGTGACACTGCTGGAAGATGATGCCAACGTCCTGGTGTTCAGGTCCAACGATTCATACAGACGATATGAGTACGTCCATGCCAAGTATGCCATCTTCGACTCGAGGTTCGTCTCGATATCATCGGAGAACTGGGGGAGCGGACTCAGCAGCAACAGAGGATGGGGCGTCATCGTCGATTCGGAGGATCTCGCCCTGCGTATGAACGATCTGTTCCAGGCGGACACGGACCGTTCCTACGGCGATGTCCAGCCCGCGCCATGGTATCAGGTCGAACCGTTCACTTGGGGCGAGGGCGTTCCAGACGATTTTGTCATGCCTTCCAGAGCAACTGCCCAGATGACATTGATAACATCTCCAGGAGGTTCCGTCGACCCCATCCGTCAGCTCATCAGGGGAGCGGAGGCGAGGATATGCATCGAGGCGATGAGCATGGACATGGACTGGATGCGGTCGTCCTTCCTGCTCGACGACCTCCTTGCCGCAGCCCGATCGGGGGTCGAGGTGAAGGTCCTCCTCGATAGTATGAACCAGTACGAGGAGAACAAGGCCTCGGCAAGCGAGCTCATGGGCGAATCCGTCGGGTTGCCTGTCGAATGCAAGCTCGCCAGTCCTTATCATGATTTCTCCTCGATCCACAACAAGGGGATCATCGCGGACGACGACGTCCTTTTCTCTAGCATCAACCTCGGTGCCTATGCATTCAATGAGAACCGCGAGGTCGGTGCGATCGTTCGGTCTCAGAGCATAGCCGATAGGATGTCCAGTATCTTCATGCAGGATTGGATGGACGATTGTTCATCGCCCGTGATCGTCCTTCCATCGCTGAGCTACGAATGCGATGAAGGGAAGGGGATCATCATCGATGCTGGCGGTTCATATGACAACTCAGGGATCACGAACTATACGTGGGACGTCGATGAAGACGGTGTCGTTGAAAGGTACGGGCCAGTGTTCAGCTGGGAACCTGAAGGGGGCGAGCACGTCGTTCTGCTCAAGGTCAGCGATGGCTACGGGAACGAGGTCAGCGAAAGGATCGTCGTGTCCGCAGGCACGAAGGACGGGGCATCGTTCGGAAACGTCCTGCTAGGCATCCCTGCGGCCATCATCGCGTCCGTCTTGGCCATCAGCAAGATGCGGAAAAGGATTAAGAGCAATAAGTGAGATTCGCTGAAAGTGCAAGTAAGATACTTCCAGGGGAAGGATGTCACGGAGGTCTACGACATCGCGTGCACGTCCCTCAGGGAGAACTACAACCCGACGATATTCCTCGAGCTCTCCCCCTTCTGGCGTGAGGGCTTCATCGTGATCGAGGAGATGGGGCAGATAGTCGGGTTCGTTTTCGGCATCATGGTCTCCCGGGTCGAGGCCAGAGTCCTAATGCTGGCCGTCAGGAACGGTCTCAGAGGGAAAGGTCTCGGCAGGTTCCTCATGACACAGTTCGTCCATGAGTGCACGAAGAAGGGCGTCAAGGTCATCTCGCTCGAGGTCAGGGAGAGCAACCTCTCCGCGAAGCGCTTCTACGACAAGCTCGGTTTCTCGACCGCAGGCAAGATCGAGAAATATTACTCGGACGGAGAGAACGGCATCGCGATGCAGCTGTTCCTCTGAGGTCTACTGGTACATATCGCCGCGGTCGGCGTTCTCGTTGGCAAAATAGTACTGCGACTTCTCCTTCTGCGCGTCGGAGATGTCCGTCGAAAGGCCTTTGACATAGGAGCCATACCTTTCCTTGATCTGCTCCTCGGCCGTCATGCTGCGTTTCACGGCGCCCTCGACATGCTTCTCCTCGATGAGCTGAGACTCCTCTATCGAGGCGATGTCTCCAGCGGCCCTGATGAGGCCTCCAAGCTCCCTCAGCCTCAGCGATAGCGAGCCATCGATCCCGTCGAACCTCTTCGCGCGTTTGCGGGATTCGCGGATGACCGCCTCCACCGCAGCCCTCGTGGCGTGCGGTATGCGTCCGTCCATCGCTAT
>JAJFUT010000066.1 GCA_021372315.1 Methanobacteriota archaeon | reverse complement strand
GATGGAGAAGGAACTGGCCGAATGGAAGGAGAAGGACCCGATAAAAAGGTTCAAGATATATATCGAGGGCAAGGGCATCTGGAACGAGGAAAAGGAAGCCCAGCTTCAGGAGGAGATCGCCGCCATTGTCGAGGCCGAGGTGAAGAAGGCCGAGGCGGTCCCGAGGCCCTCCATCGAGGACATGTTCAAGTTCACCTACGCGGAGATGACGGATGACCTGAAGGAGCAGATGGGATCGCTCACGGGCTCGCCCGTCAAGGGAAAGGAGGGATGAAGATGGCCCTGATGAACATGGTCCAGGCCATCAACCTCGCGATGAGGGAGGAGATGGACAGGGACCCGACCGTCGTCCTGCTGGGGGAGGACGTCGGCGTCGACGGCGGCGTGTTCCGCCTGTCCGAAGGGCTTCTAAGTAGGTTCGGTCCGGAGAGGGTCATCGACACGCCATTGGCGGAGTCGGCCATCGCAGGCGTCAGCATCGGCATGGCGATGAACGGGCTAAGGCCGATAGCTGAGATACAGTTCATGGGGTTCTCCTACCTGACGCTGAACCAGATGATCTGTCACGCTGCGAGGATGAGGAACAGGACCCGGGGGAGCCTGACGGTCCCGATGGTCCTCCGCATGCCCTACGGGGTAGGCGTGAAGGCACTGGAGCATCATAGCGAGAGCACGGAGGCCGTCTACTGCCACATCCCGGGGCTGAAGGTCGTCGTGCCATCGACGCCGCTTGAGGCCAAGGGCCTTCTGACGTCGTCCATCAGGGACCCCGACCCCGTCATATTCCTCGAGCCTACGAGGAGCTACAGGATGCTCAAGGAGGAGGTGCCCGAGGGAGAGTACACGGTCCCGCTGTCCAAGGCGAGGGTCGTCCAATCGGGGGAGGACGTTACGGTCGTCGGCTGGGGGGCGATGATGCCGAGCATACAGAAGGCCGTCGATTCGTTCGGAGGGAAGAGGAGCTGCGAGGTCATCGACCTGAGGACGCTGAACCCGATCGACTGGAAGACCGTTCTGGACTCCGTCAGGAGGACTGGCAGGGCCGTCATCGTGCAGGAGGCCCCGAAGAGCTTCGGCGTCGGTGCGGAGGTCGCCGCCAGGATCGCCGAGAGTGCGCTGATGTCGCTCGAGGCGCCGATCGAAAGGGTCGCGGCGCCCGACGTCACCGTCCCGCTTCCGAGGGGCGAGGAACACTATTACATAACTCCAGAGATGATAACGAAGGCGATAGAGAGGACGATCGGTTTCTGAGGTGGATAGATGGTCACAGATTTCAAGTTCCCGGACCTGGGAGAGGGCATAACCGAGGGAGAGATCAAGAAATGGCTCGTCAAGGAGGGCGACAAGGTCGCTCAGGACCAGACGCTGGCCGAGGTCGAGACCGACAAGGCCGTGGTCGAGATACCCTCGCCCGTGGCCGGGACGGTCCAAAGGCTGGACCACGAGGAGGGGGACATCGTCAAGGTCGGGGAGACCCTGGCGATCATCGGAGGCGAGGGAGAGGGCGCCGCCCCTCCAGAGGTCAGGAAGGAGGTCGAGGCCGCGCCTTCCCCCGAAGGCAGGCGCGAGTCGTTCTCGGTCGTCGGCGATCTGCCGACAGAGGAAGTGATGGTATCGTCCAGACAGACGTCCGCTCCGTCAGCGGCGAAGGACGTGCAGGCGACGCCTGCCGTAAGGAGGATCGCCAGGGAGCTCGGCATAGACATATCGAGCGTCAAGGGCACAGGTCCCGATGGGCGGGTCCTCGAATCGGACGTGCGTTCTTCCAGACCGGCCGAGAGGCCGAAGGCCAAAGTCGTTCCCAAGTTCGACTTCTACGGCTTCGTCGAGAGGATACCGATCAAGGGCATCAGAAGGACGACCGCCAAGCATATGATCGAATCCCAGGAGAGGGTCGCGGCGGTCACCGCGATGGACGATGCCGATATCACGGACCTCGTAACGCTCAGGGAGAAGATCAAGGAGCGCGTGCTCAAGGAGAAGGGGATCAAGGTCACCTACATGCCGTTCATCATCACGGCGGTCGTCCAGGCGCTGAAGGACCATCCTCTGCTCAACTCGTCCATCGACGACGAGAACCAGCAGATCGTCGTCAGGAAGTACTTCAACATCGGGATCGCCGTGGCGATCGACGATGGCCTGATCGTTCCTGTAGTTAAGGCCGCGGACCAGAAGTCGATCTTCGAGCTGGCCGAGGAGATCTTGAGCCTTTCAGAGCTTTCCAAGACGAGGAAGATCGACATGGCCGATCTCAAGGGCGGGACCTTCACGATCACCAACTACGGCGCCTTCGGAGGTACGTACGGCACGCCCATCGTCAACTATCCGGAGGTGGCGATCCTCGGGACCGGAAGGGTGATGGACGCGCCTGTCGTCATCAATGGCGAGATAAGGATAAGGAAGATACTTCCCCTGTCCCTGACGTTCGACCACAGAGCCCTGGACGGCGCGGAGGCGGCGAAGTTCCTGTCGGACCTGAAGAAGCATCTGGAAAGTCCGGAGATGATGCTATTCCCGCCGACCGTCACCGACTGAGGTTCCATTCGTCGGAGGCGTATCTCTCGAGAGCGATCGCCTCGGTCCTGGCCTGCTCGTCCTGGCTCAGGTCGCCGAGGAACCATTCCCTGCCCTTGAGGAACGAACGGACCAGCGCGCCTAGGAGATCGTCGATCGTTGCGTCGGTGAGCTCGGAGACCCCGACGACCCTGTCGCCATAGTTCGCTATGTCCTTGTCCGATATCTTCGTCTTGCCTACCTTCAGGACGCTGAACATCCTCTCCCGGTCGATCTTGTATAGGACCGTCCCGTGCATCGTGAAGACGCCCGACCTCCTTGTCTGCGCGCTTCCCGACACCTTCCTTCCGCCGATCGACACGTCGTTTATCGGCTTGAACTCGGCCTCCAGTCCGAGGATGGCGAGAGCGTCGACGATCCATCCGCAAACCTCGCGGTACGAGGCGGTGACGTCCGGTCCGAACATGCTCTCTGGGCAGATGACGCTGTACGTGACCTCGCCCCTCCTGTCATGGAACACGGCGCCGCCGCCCGTCCTCCTCCGCACGGCATCGATCCCCAGCCTTTCGCACGCATCGAGGTCGACCTCATCGTTCATGCTCTGAAAGCACCCTATCGTCACGCACGCAGGGTTCCAGCCGTAGAACCTCATCGTCGGGGAGGCCTCGTTGAACGATATAGCTTCGGCTATCGCCTCGTCGATCGCCATGTTCAGCGCCCCCTCGCGCGTCTCGAAGGGGAGGAGCCTCCACCTGTCCATCAGGGTCATTTCCCTCCGATGAGCGAGACCAGGTCATCGATCGAGAATCCGATCAGCTCGAGACCTTCATCGCCCACCGTCTTCGTGAGCGCGGCCCTCATGCTCTCGATGTCGCCGGCCTCCTTCCCCACGAGCGACGATTCGAGCGCCGCCAGTCCTTCCTCTGGATGGACGAAGAAATCGCCTTCGATGCGGACGGACCTGATGACACTGCCGTCGATATCGGCCTTGACCCTTACGAGCTTCCCTCCAGGGACCTTCCTCTCGGCCTGGAACATCGCCTGGTCATCACTTGCCTTCGGCCCAGGACCTCATCTTCTCCAGGGAGATCTTGTAGCCGCAGATCGCCTTGCCCGTCCTCTCGTTATAGAACGCCGGTACGCCAAGCTCTCCGCCGCAGGCGTCCGAGATGACGTCGCCGTATTCCTGCATGATCTTCTGATTCTCCTGGTTGTGCCAGACCTCGAGATGGTCCAGCTTGATGCCCATCTCGGCCTCCAACTTCTCCACAGTCGGTCTCAGCTGCTTGCAATGGGGGCACTCCTTGCCCCAGAACCATATGAGTCTCTGTCCCTTTTCGCTCAACTCCGTCCCTCCTTCTTCCTGAACAGTCCGCACCAGCATTCGCCGAGCTCGCCCCAGTTCTTCTGCTTCATGAAGTTGCAGGGACATATAAGTGCCTGGTCCTTCAGCTGGTTCCCGCTCGGTATCCTGCACGGGCAGTATCGGAAGCCTTTGTTCCTGAGGTTCTCCAGCACGCCGGAGCAGAGCATGTCGATCTCCTCGTCGCTCTCCGTCAGGAGGATGGCCCCGTTCCTTTCGGCGAAGTCCTTCCAGGAGGCCACGACCTTCTCTTTGCTGTCGAGCGGCCCGGTCCTTCTACCGATAATCTTCATCGCCTCGTCGAAATCCGTGAGGACGAACGCATCGGCGGCCCCGCAGGTGGGACATATCTCCGGAGGTTTGTTCCCGTAGTGTATGTCGCCGCAGACAGAACATCGCCACATCATCTTTGCCATTTCGAACCCCGATAAGTAATGAAAGCGGGTAGGTTATCAATTTTACCAATGCCTTTTGGTCCGGCGGCCCTCGCGACCATGTCATATGCTATCAATGGAGCCTTATCTGAAAAATTGGAAGGACCGATAGGTATTTTATATGGACCCCGTTCGGCACCTCTCATGGCAGAATCCGTATCATCTCAGGCTGAGAAACTATTCAAGGCGATGAAGCAGGCAGGCGCGATCAGCGAGGAGAAGCTCCTTTCCGCTGAGAAGGCAACGTCGTTGTCGAAGCTCCCGAAGGCCCAGTGCATGCAGGCGATGCAGGAACTGGAGAAGAAAGGGATCGTCAAGAAGAAGACGAACAACAACGCCGTCGCTTACTATCTTCTCAAGACCAGCTTGTAAACCGTTTCGATCGATTTTCTGCCCGACCTGTTCGGGCGTCCTCATTTTAAATGACGACATCGATGAGCGCGAGCGCCATGCTGACGACGAAGATGGACGTCATCATCGTCGTCGACGACCTCGCCCACTCGTAATCGTAATGCTTCGGGGCCTTCATGATAACGATCGAGGTCCAACCGTATAACAGCGTCGCGAACACGAGAACGTTGACCCATCCCATGTATCCCGAGAGAACGAAGGCGACAGTGGACGCATAACCGACGAACAGGAGGACGCATTGCACCTCGGCCATCCTCTCGACCCCGAACCTGTAGGTGAGATTTCTCTTCATGGAGCGGATGTCCGCCTGCTTGTCCGGGAACTCCACCCCTATGATCGATGCGAGGCCGAACATGGTGAGCACGAACTGATAAGGCAGGACGTCGTCCGTCCATGCGCCCGTGACCAAGTACATCGCCATCATCGGAAGGATCCAAACGAGGAGGGCTATCTCGAGAAGCTCGCCAAAGGCCGTGTTCACGAGCCTGATCGGTCTGACGGAAAAGCACCATGCGAGCACTGCCGAGGCGATGAGGAGCGGAAGGAACAGCTCCCTGCCTTCCAGCTCAGCGTCGACATAGATGCCCAGGGCGATCGCGATGGCGACGGACACTATGGCCAAGGATAGCGCCGCCGACGGCGTGACCCTTCCTGTGGCGATCTCCCCGCTTCCGCCGGCGAATAGGGACTTCCTCGCGAACCTGTCCCCTTTCCAGTCGGTGTACTCGTTTACAAGGCCTGCCGAAAGCTGTACGAGCACTGCGGAGGCCAGCGCGGCGAGGTATGGCGCCTCCAGGATGTCGTCGGGACCGCCAACCGCCATGAACCCCAGGAGGAACATGATCGCGGAGGCGACGAGGAACTGCGGCCTGAGCAGCATGACGATGTTGAGCGCCTTGTACCTCAAAAGTCCGATCCTCATGTCCTCTCCCTCGGGTGAACTGATAAGCAGGCCCTCTACTTTTTACTTGCCGGTCCCAAGTTGAGAAAGGCCATTGCCTCCGGCGTGCGTCAATAAGCGTTATATCCGTATCGTCCGTTCATCCATCCGATGCTCGAAGGCCTAGTGATTTCGGCGACGCTGCTCTTCTTCATATTCGATCCGTTCGCCAGCTTGCCGATCTTCATCACCATGACGAACGGACAGAACGACAGCCAGATGACCTCGAGCGCCAACCGAGCCATACTTGTCTCCGCCATCCTCTTCGCCGTGTTCGCCATAAGCGGCCAGCAGATACTCGACCTGTTCAGCATAACGACGGACGGGTTCAGGGTCGCCGGCGGCATAGTGCTTCTCATGATGGCCGTGGAGGTGATATTCGGGCTCGAGCTCACCAAGCAGAAGAAGGGGGACGTCGCCTGGGTCATCATAGCGACCCCGGTACTGACCGGCCCCGGGGTCATCAGCACGGCGATCCTGCTCGTGGCGTTGTATGACCTTCCGACCGTGCTGATTGCAGGGGTCTTCGCGCTGATGGTCACCTGGATCCTGCTCAGGAACGCCGTTTTCATCGTCAAGGTCGTCGGGCACACGGCCATCGATGTTTTCTCGAGGATCATCGGAATGATAATCGCCGCCCTTGCCGTCGAGTACATCATGTCCGGGGCGATCGATTACATCAACCACTACGTCCCGACCGCGGCCTCGTTCCTCGTGCAGATATGAACGTCACCCCGAAAGAGAGCTGCGTCACATTTATTACCCCGTCGCACTAGATTCATGATACCGAAGGGAGGCGCGCGATGGAAAAGAAGAAGGAATGCAAGAAGTGCGGCGAGGAGCTCGTCATAGATGAGACCCCGAAGCTGAAGGTCGGCGGCAGGGAGGTCGGGATCAACGATCTCGACGACATAATGTCCGATGTCATGGCGATGGAACTGAAGGACCATGTCTCTATCGGCAGGGAGCTGCTCAGGAAGGTCAAGGAGAACGACTTCGTACCGTCCAGCGTGGAAAAGGAGTACGAAAGGGCGTTGCTCGACGAGTACATCAGGCGGACGGAGTGAACCTCCGGGCCGGACCATGTCCGGGTGAAAAGGTTTATCAAAACGGTCGTACAATCAAACCCTTCCATGAGAGAAGTGGACCTGGAGCTCCCTGTCGATGAGGCGCACCTAACGGCGCTGGACCTTTCAACTCACATCCTGGAGTACGCGAACGCGTTCAGGATCCTGTCGGCAGGCAAGGACTATGTCGGCAGGAGAAGGCTGCGCTACGCGACGCTCCTGCTAATGTTCGACGAGGTCGGCAAGCTGATGGAGATCATGAAGGACTGCGAGAGGGCGGTCACCATGAAGGACCCCTTCGTGAAGGTGCCTGGATTCTATTCCAAGGTAAAGGATGAGGGAGCCTTCGAGAACATCTTGAAGGAGCTTGGCAAGTCCGAGACGCTATTCCTTCTCTTCAAAAGGGTCATGGGCAAGGCGCCCTCGAACCTCGACTTCGAGACGTTCAAGGCCGAGATGTCCAAGGGCGCAGGTCAACTGGACGCGAAGATCGATAAGATGCTCCGTTTCGATGTCCGGAACAGGTCGGACGGGAGCGCCGACATCCCCGACGATAAGGCCGTGGACATGTACTTCGAGGCGACCGTGATGAACGCCGAGGGGGCAAGGGAGTTCATACACGAATGGGCCAGGGCCAAGGAGCTGGACCTCACCAGGGGGCTAAGGCCGTTCAAGGCCGATGTCCTAGGCACGTCGGTCAAGCTGTGGAGGAGCGAGGAAATCCCGCTCTCGCAGAAGAACTTCAAGGACGGCAAGGCGGACTTCGCACGCTACGAGATCGACCTGAACGCGAAGTGCGTCTGCGGGTGCATGGAGGGGAACAGGATACATAAGATATACCGGTTCCCTAACGATTACGGGGCCTCTGTTGTGAACAATCCGAAGGGTCTTCTCATGTTCACAGGCAACTTCAGGATGTTCGTGCTGAGGTTCAATTCGCCCCCTCCCGAGAACGCTTGGGAGGTGGCCGAGGACACTGGACTGACCGACGGCACCATCGAATGCAAGGACTGGGAAGAGGTCGAGACGACCCTCGGCCGGATCATGTCACTGCCGAAGCCGTCAGGGTGACGGCCGAGGGCGCGGGCTTTATTACCGTCCTCGTCCAATCCTGACCTGCTGCGGGGTCCTTTGATGTATACCGCTGGAGGGATCGGATGATAAGGGACGTGACAGAGGCGCTGTTCAATGACATGATCAAGAGGAGCGACAAGATATTGGTCGTCGAGTTCTGGTCGCCGAGCTGCTCCGTGTGCAGGGAGGTCGCTCCGGCCTACGAGGAGGCCTCGAACGACCTTTCGAACGAGGCGACCTTCCTCCGCGTGAACACAGATGCCAACGGTCAGATGGCCGCCAGGTATGGGGTCACTGGGACGCCTACGTTCACGCTGTTCTGCAGGGAGGGCAAGATAATGGACATCGTCGGCCTTACGTCCGCGACGATGCTCCGGAACACGATCAAGGACGCGATCAAGTACAAGGTCGCGTGCAAGGGCAAGAAGAGGCCTGGGTTCGAGATGGACGGTTATGGCTGAACGCGAAACATAAATTAATCGAATCCGCGTTTACGTCAACCATGTGGAAAGAGCTCAGGCTGGACGATTGGGTCAAAGGAAGAAGCGCCAGTCTTTCGGACGTCAGGGCACCTGTCGAGGACATCATCTCCAAGGTGAGGTCCGGCGGCGACAAGGCGCTTCTCGAGCTTACGGCCAAGTTCGACAAGGTGGATCTCAAATCATTGAGGATCTCCGACAAGGAGATCCAGCAGGCAAGGGAAATGATCCCGAAGGATCTCATAGCAGACCTCCAGAAGGCCGCTGAGAACATCAGGAGATTCCACAGGCTCCAGAAGCAGAGCGACATCTGGTTCAAGGAGGTCGAGCCCGGCCTCATACTTGGCGTCAAGACCACGCCGCTCGAAAGGATCGGAGCTTACGTCCCCGGCGGCAGAGCATCGTATCCTTCGACGGTCCTGATGTGCGCCATACCGGCAAAGGTCGCCGGCGTGAAGGAGGTCGTGCTTTGCACGCCCCCGCCGGTGAGCCCGCTCACGTTGGTGGCGCTGGACGTCGCTGGCGTCGACGAGGCGTACAAGGTCGGAGGAGCGCAGGCGATCGCGGGCATGGCGCTTGGGACGGAATCTATCGGCAAGGTGCAGAAGATCGTCGGTCCGGGCAACGTCTACGTCACTATGGCGAAGATGATGCTCAGGGATGAGGTCGATATCGACTTCCCCGCCGGGCCTAGCGAGATAGCGATCATGGCCGATGCCTCCGCTGACGCATCCTTCATCGCGGCCGATATCCTGGCCCAGGCGGAGCACGATCCGAACTCCGCGTGCATTCTGGTCAGCACGGACCCCTCGCTGCCCTCGAAGGTCGAGAAGGAGCTCTTGTCCCAGCTCGAGACCGCGGGCCGCAAGGCGATACTCGACAGGTCGATGAACAACACCGGTTACGTGATCGTTAAGGACCTGGACGAGGCAGCGGCTGCGATCGACCGGATCGCGCCCGAGCATTTATCAATCCAGATGTCCAACGAGATGCGGGCGCTCAATACCGTGCACAACGCGGGTTCGATATTCATAGGGAAATATGCGGCGGTCGCGTGCGGCGATTACGCTTCGGGGACGAACCACGTCCTGCCGACCGCGGGCTATTCAAAGACATACTCCGGCCTGGACGTGAACCACTTCCTAAAACGTTCTTCGATCCAGATGATCGACCGTGCCGGTCTTGACAAGATCGGAGGCACTGTCATCAGGCTTGCGCAGGCGGAAGGACTCGACGCCCACGCGAAATCGGTCGAAAGACGTATGAGGTGAAGGTCTTAACGTCAAAGGACCTTGGTGGGGTTCCAGGAAACTCTGAGCCCCTCTTCCCAACGGTCCATCTCCGTCATTTCCGGACCGGTCAGTTCAAAATCGAAGACGTTCGCATTCTCCCTGATCCTCACGGGGTCCTTGGACCTCGGCAGCGGCACGTTCCCCTTCTGCAAGGCGTATCTCACAAGCACCTGGGCAGGCGTCTTGTCATGTTCTCTGGCGATAGCGATCAGGCGAGGGTCGCCAAACCTCTTTCCCCTCGTAAGGGGGCTGTACGCCTCGACGACGATGCCGTGCTCGGCGCACTTCTTGACGACATCCCTCTGCTGAAGGTACGGGCTCAGCTCCACCTGGTCCACCATCGGGACGACGTCGCAATCGGCGAGGAGCTCGTCGAGATGCTTCGGCATGAAGTTGCTCACCCCGATGGCCCTGCACAGACCTTCCTTGTACAGTTCCTCGAGGGCCTTCCAGGATCCGTTCCTCAGGCCCGGCACAGGCCAGTGCAGGAGGAACAGGTCCACGTATCCGAGGCCGAGCGACCCTTTGCTCTCAAGAAATGCGGTCAAGGCCTTCTTCCTGCCCTGGTCCGAGTTCTGAAGCTTCGTCGTGACGAAGACGTCTTCGCGCGGGAGCCCGCTGTCCAAAATCGCCTGGCCTACATCCTTCTCGTTCTTGTAGAGCCTTGCGGTGTCGATGTGACGGTACCCCGCGGTCAACGCCTCCGAGACGGCGTTCCTTGTCTGCCTGCCCGGTTCCAATCTGTAGGTCCCGAACCCAAGGACCGGGATGCCGTGACCATCGCCCAGCGGGATCCGGTCGTCGATGTTCAACGCTCCCATGCGTGAGTAAAATCGTCAGCGGCTATATATGTCAGTTCTGTACGGGGTTCGAATGTTATTAATCCTGAGCGCATGAATGACCATCTGGGAATGAAAGATGCCGATCTCAGATATGGCCAACGAGTATATCGCGAAATGGGCCGAGGACCTCAAGGTAAAGGGGTTCGAAGAGGTCAAGATCATAAGGGCCAGATTGCCGTGCATCGAGGCCAAGCGCCCCGACGGCAAGATGCTGAAAGGGTTCGCCGCCTTCACGCCAAAGGACCTGGACATCAAGCTTTGGCAGGGGATGGAGGACGCTTACGATGAGGGTTTCATCGTCTTCCTGGTGGCTCCCGTTCACATGATGGGCGTCGCCGAGGAATGCCTGCGGGTCTGGAACATCAGCAAGAAGGTCTACCTCGAAGGGGTCGAGTGAATCGGCAAATATCTGGACCATAGGCGGTGCCGCCCACAGGTCTTTCAGATGTGCGTCCTTCTCATTTGGATTCCAGATTTGCGAACGCCTTCACGGTCAGGGGGAACATCCTTATCTTCCCATCGGCGGCATCGGTCATCATCTTCTGAACGTCATAATCATATTCCTTCCTGCACATCCTGGCGACCTCCTTCGACTCGATTATTCCGAAACGAAGGATGACATCGATCGCAATTCTGCCCAACGGGTTCTTGACGCTCCTTCCGCCCCACTGCCCCATCAACTTGTGCGCCCAGTCGAGATTGTGCTCCCAGCAGTCCAGGAATAGTTCCGTGTGGGCCTTGGTCATGTCCTTGGCGCCAAAGGACCTTTCCCCGTTGACGAACTCCCCGGTCGCGACGAAGAACAGCGGGACGATCAACGAGCGAAATTCCCTCAGCTTCTTCACGAGCTCGATCGTCGCCCTGATGTCCTCCTCCTTCTCGCCGGGCAATCCCATGATGATGGTCCCGCACGGAACCCAGTGGTTCTCCTTGCAGATCTTGAAACCTGAAACGACGGTGTCCTGCCACTGCTCTGGAGCGAACGGTTTGCATTTTCCAATCATGTACCTGTGCATAAGTTCGGCGGACCCGCTCTCAATTCCGGTCTGTCCTCCAAGCCAGTTCTCTTCGGTCAACCCCATTATCTCGGATATCTCCTTGATGGCCTCAGGGGCAGATGCTACCGAGGACAGTGCGAAGTGGCTGATCGAGATCCTCTCGACGCCTTCGACGGCCTTCACGGCCTTGAACAGCGACACCAGCTTTTCCTCGTTCACCGCCACGCCGGAGGCGCCATATCTGACGACGTCCTCCGAATGCAGTATGGGCTGCCTTCCGCACCTCACCGTGGTCTTTACGTCCTCCACGATGTCGTCGATGGTCCTGCATCTGTACTTGGCCATGGTCGGGATGCAGAACTCGCATCCCCTTCCGCATCCTCGCGCTATCTCGACCAATCCGTCAACGGCCGCTTCCCTGACCTTGGCGATCCTCTCGATCGGAGTCACCTCTCCCATGACCATACCGGGCACATCTTCATCGGCCAATATCCTCCTGAAAAGGTCGGGGACGACCATCTCGCCTTCTCCGACAAGGACCGTGTCGATGCCAAGCTCCTTCCGCGTGCTCTCCTGAGTTAACTGCCAGGCTCCCGGTCCCCCTACAACGATGTGCGGGTGGTATTTCTTGACCACCGGGTCGTTCAGAAGCTCCCTGAACTTGATCTTCATGTAAGCATCTCCGCCGAAGATCCCAGTGAACGTCGATGTCGCTGGGCCGATTCCGAGGGGGTCGTTCTCGGTGATACCGAGGATCTTCGTATCGGGACCGATGACCTTGCTCAGATGCTCGGGGTGAGCGACTATCACGTCGTCCTTCGTGAAGCCAGCGTCAAGAAGCGTGGCCTCTATCTTCCTCGTTCCGCAGGGGGAGACAGGCAAGGACCCGTCAGGTCTCGCATGGACCGGCGGGCAGAATACGCCAAAATAGATGGCCTGAGGCACGAGAGATTCAGGCACGACGGAGCTAAAGCCGAGGAAAATGCTTCCGCCATACTCGCTTATCAATGTCCTGTCTGCGGTCAAGACGATCGGATATCCTTGAGATTTCTTCTGAATGGTGATCCCCTCATCTGATCAACGGTCGATCATCTCTAGATCAAATTATCCCGTTATCTATTATAATCAGGAACCTTGGAAATATTACTAATTAATCTGTTTACCATGCAAATATTACTAAAGATCTGTAAGTAATAATTATAGCGCATCATATTATAAAAAACATATGTTATTCACTCATTTTCTTTCAAATCGATCTTTCAGTTCCCTTATTAGAACCATACGCAGACCTGACATGGATCGCCGTTTGTTTCCGTCAGTTCAAAGAAGTGCTTGCAAGATTGAAATGGTCTTTCCAATGCACGAATCAAGAAATAAATGAAAAGATGGTGGGCCCAAAGAGATTTGGACTCTCGACCTCCCGGTTATCAGCCGGGCGCTCCAACCAGGCTAAGCTATGGGCCCAACGGGTTCTCCGAATGACGCTATCCTTTTTAAGCGTTGCCATCAGGAGCCATATTTTCCTCTTGTGGCCACAACGCAACATCATACCATCGGACCTGCGTTGCATGGCGAACGGCACGCCCACAGCGATCGCTCTCTGATCGAGCCGTGAGAGATTATGGGCAGGTCTGAACCATCAAAGAGAGATCAATCGTTGGACAAGTGCCATGACGCCCGTGTATGCCTCAGAGCCTTTGGCGGTGATCGAGTACAGCCGGCTCTTTCTGTCGTAAGCAATGTACCCAGAACCGATCAATGCTCGGATGTGGAACTGGGCATGGCCCTTCTTCAGCCCCAGCTTCCTTCCAAGCTCAGCGAGCCCGTCATCTTCATCGGTCAGAAGCCTCAGTATGCTGATCCTCCATGAGCTGGCGAGGGGCGAAAGCGCGTCCTCGATCGACTGCGGGGATATC
The DNA here is from genome assembly GCA_021372315.1 of Methanobacteriota archaeon. GTDB lineage: Archaea > Thermoplasmatota > Thermoplasmata > Methanomassiliicoccales > UBA472 > MVRC01. The sequence continues at coordinate 14,260 of JAJFUT010000066.1, read as the reverse complement.
TCTGGCCTTTCCCTTGTGCAGATGACCGAGGATATCCTTTCCACTCTCTGGCCGATCGGCGAGAGTATACTATCGGAGGCATCATAATACGACCTGAGCTGCTCGAACATCTCCCTCGCGTATCGCTTGCAGGCTACGGAATAACTCTTCGAGCGGACGACGTGGTCCCCTTGCTCGTAGCTCAACAGGTCCTTTAATGCCATGTCCCTGCCGCCCCGCTTGAACGACATGATGCTTTCCTCGAGGATGCCATCAAGGTCCTCCTTGCATCTCAGGGCCGCGGCGTCCAGCTTGCCCGATCCTTTCAGTTCCGAGAAGAACCTTTCAGACCTTTCTATAAGCACGGACCGCGCCTGCATGGCCAGAACGTTCCTTGCGTCATCCTGCTTCAGGTCGGCGAACGAACTGCCTAAAGCCTTTACCTCCTTCCTGAGGAGCTCTATCTGATTCCGTATCTCTTCGTTGTCCACGTTCTCACTGTAATAGAAAAGTATGACATGGAAATACATTAATATTCCGCAGCCTTTTTGATGTTCATAAGTCCCGCGACCTTCCATAAAAAGGTCCGCGGCAGGGTGTTGTTGAAATGAGGATCGGAATCATAGCCTGCGAAACCTTCAAGATGGAGCTCGATCACATCCTCGTAGACGATCCGGACATCGCCTACAAGGAATATCTCGAGTTCGGTCTGCATGAGTGGCCGGATGACCTGAAGAAGGCGGTCATCGAACGGGTCAACTCACTGGAGGGAAAGGTCGACGCGGTGTTCCTGGGATATGGGATATGCAATTCCCTCAAGGACGTGACGAGTTCCCTGAAGGTTCCAACGGTCACCCTGGCCGAGGACGATTGCATCGGCGTGCTCCTCACCACGGACGAGTACAACAAGGAGAGGAAGAAGTGCGCCGGGACGATGTACCACACACCCTATTTCGCAGATTTCGGCGTTGAATGGTATGAGAGGGAGCTGAGGAAGAGGATGCCGAACTACGAGGAACTGGGACTGGACCTCGACTGGTATCTGGACCAGCTCTTCAACGGTTACTCCAGGGTGCTGTACATCGACGACGGCCTTGGCGACAAGGAGACGTGCGAGGGCCATTCAAAGGAGTTCGCCGACCACATGAAGCTCAGGCACGAGTCGAGGAAAGGCACCTTGATCATGCTCGAATCCGGCATCGCAAGGACAAAAGAACTGGCCCGGTCCAATTCGTGATCTCGTCGAACGATGAGCGCGAGAGCATCGAACGGTTCATTCCTTCTTCTTTTCGACATCGCCGTTCTTTTCGGACCCCGTGATCATGCAGAAGAACTTCTCGTAACCGCGGCGGAGCGTATCCCATGCCAGATAAAGGACCAGACCCGTCCCGATCAGCACTATCACCAGACCGACGGGGCTGATGATGGTGCTCTCCGGTATGAAAGGTATTATTATCACCATGACCAGCAGGAACATCGCGATCGTTCCGAGGTTGAAGTACACCTTGAACAGGATGCCAGCGTTCTTCGGACTGCACTTCGAAGATTCCAGCGCCATGGCCGTTAGCGCTCCCGCGATGATCTTCACGTGGTATCTTATGTTGTAGATGGCCGGGATGAGGACCAGGATGACCGCCAAGACGAGCAGCTCGTTCGGAAGGATGTTCAGGTAGTCGGCGGTGCTCTCGAAATGGCTCTCCATTCCCTCTACGAGGCCGAACACGACCATGATCAGCAGCATGACCACGCAATCTATGGCGATGAGGAACAATCCCTTCCTGACGACCTTTTCCGATCCCGATCGGAAGGGCCTGTTCTTTCCCGGCATGGCCCTCACCTCGTCGATCCTTGCCATGGACTCGCGCATCTTGACAGGGGTGCGCCTCCATAGCCAATCGAGGATGCCGGGCTGCGCCTTCGTCATCAATGGCATTATTACCATGGTTATGAGAGCGGCGCCGATGACGGCTGAATAGAAGTTCATTGACACGACATCCGCGTCCAGGGCCTGCTTGGCTATGATGAAGGCGAACTCGCCCATCGCCACAAGGCTCATCCCGATCACCAAACTGTCCCTCGTCGTCATGTTGGCGATATAGCATCCAAGTGTGACGCTCAATATCTTGCTCACGATGAAGACAGCGGCGATGATCATCGCGAGGCCGAGGTTCTCTAGGATCAGTTCGGGGCTGATCTGAAGGCCGATCGATATGAAGAAAACGGCCATGAACAGGTCCTTGACAGGCTCGACCCCTTTGGAGATCGTATGACTGTACAGAGAAAGGGACATGACCATGCCGATCATGAACGCCCCTATGGCGATCGACAGCCCGATGTACTGCGAGACCGATGCCGTGGCGAAGCAGAGTCCGACCGATATGATGAGAAGGATCTCCCCAGAATATTTGTTGCCGATGTAGTTCAGCGCCTTAGGTAGCAAGGCTATTCCGAACAGGAGCGTGAGGCCGATGAAAATGATCATACCGACGACCATGAACAGGGTAGAGCCGAGCGCCGGCGAGTCGCCGGCCAGAAGCGGCGAGGCCAGGGTCAATATGATCACCTGCCCCACGTCCTCGAAGATGGTGATCGTTACGATGGTCTTGGCTAGGTCTTCTCTGATATGGCCGTTCGTCTTCAGGACGCCGACGACGACCGCCGTGCTCGTGCCCGATATGATGGCCCCCAGGAATATCGACTGGATGAAGTTCATCCCGAGCATTATGCCTAAAAGGTAGCCGCAGGCGACCACGATCGGCATCTGAAGACCAACGACGAATATCAGCTTCATGCCGTTCGTCTTGAGCTTGCTGATATCGGTCTCGAGGCCGATGAAGAACATCAAGAGCACGATCCCGATGTTCGACAGCAGGTCGACCGTCGTCCCCTCGACCCATAGATCGGGGAACATGGTCGGTCCGAGGATGATCCCAGCGGTCAGGTAGCCCAGGATAGGGGGCATCTTGATCTTTGCGAAAACGATCGAGCAGACCCCTGATATCAGAAGAAGGAGGGCCATGTCGATGACGATTCTGGTCTCTTCGCTCATGCAAATTCCGTAATCGAACGATGATATGCCGACATCTTTGAAAAAGTTTCACTCAAAGAAAATTAATCTCGATCGGCCGTCGAAGTTCTATCCTGATCAAGGACCTGGCGGTCGACCCGGAGGTTCGTGACCTCGTTCAATATCCTTTCTAGGTCGTGCATCTTGAACGGTTTGGGAAGGGACCCTGCGAAGCCGTGCTCCCTGAACTTCGAAATGGTCTCGTCGTTCGAATAGCCGCTGCAAACGATCGCCTTGATTTTCTTGTCGATCTCGATCAGCCGTTTGATCGTTTCCCTTCCGCCCATCCCACCCGGTATCGTCAGGTCCAATATGACAGCGGAGTATGGATGCCCGTCGGCGATGGCCTCCTCATACATCATGATCGCCTCCTTCCCGTCCTGCGCCACGGACGGTTCATATCCAAGGGAACTAAGCATGATGGTGGCCAGGTCCCGGATCGCATCCTCGTCATCCATCCATAATACCTTCCCGGAGCCTTGCACCAGCTCCACAGGGGTAACGACGAGGACCGGCATCTTCTCCGATGCGGGGAGATAGATCGTGAAGGTCGTCCCAGTGCCGATCACGGATGTAGCTTTGACCTTCCCTCCATGCCTCTTCACGATCGAGCTCACTATCGAAAGACCGAGGCCACGGCCTTTCGCCCTCTTCGAGAAATATGGGTCAAAGACCTTCGAAAGATCATCTTGGAGCATACCCGGTCCGTTGTCCTTCAATGATATCCATACATACTTGGTCCCCACCGTCGTTTCGTTGCCATCCGCCTCATCGGTATTTCCGGCCGTTACCTCGAGCAACCCTCCGTCCACCATGGCCTCCTTGGCGTTGACGATGATGTTCATCAGCGCCTGATTCAACTGCCCCTCGTCCCCCTCGACCGGCCTGAGGTCGGGGGGTATGGAGAAGACAGGCCTCACGCTCGATCCCGCGAGTCCCAGCTTGGTCGTGTCCCTTATGAGGTCCTCTATGAACATGACCTTCTTGATCGGTTCTCCTCCCTTTGAGAATATGAGAAGCAGCTTCGTCAATTCCCTTGCCCTTTCAGCCGCCATCTCCGCCTTTTGCAGGAAACGGTCGTACCCCTGGTCGTCCTTTCGATTGACCTTAGCGAGCGATATGTTGCCCTCGATAACTGTCAGTATGTTGTTGAAATCATGAGCTAATCCGCCAGCCAGAACCCCGATCGAGTCCAATCTTCCGACCTTGGCGATCTCCTCTTCCATCTTGATCTCTCTAGTGAGGTCGCGGAAGACGAGCACGGCGCCCATCGTCTCTCCCCTGGAGTTTTGGATGGGTGCCCCACTGTCGCCGATGTGCCGCTCGATGCCGTCCTTTGATATGAGGATGGTATGGTTGACGGGGCTGATCGTCATGTGCGAGCTGATCGCCCTCGACGCGGGGTTGACGCGTTTTTCTCGGGTCTTTTCATCGACGATGTTGAAGACCTCTTCGATAGGTCTGTCCCTTGCATCATCCTTGTCCCATCCAGTCAGCCCCTCCGCGACCTTGTTGATGAGAGTGATCCTTCCCGAGTTGTTGGTAGTTATCACACCATCTCCGATGCTCTGCAATGTGACGGCCAATCGTTCGCTCTCCGACTCCAATGCGGCCTCGACCGCACGGAGCTCCTCATTGGCCCTCTCAAGCTCATCGGTATGTTGTTTCAGCAGCTCATTGACCTTTTGAAGTTTCTGGTTCGCTTCCCAGAACCCTCGGTACGCCATCTCATATGGCGCAAGGCATTCATTGACCACCAAAGATGCCATCTTCACGATGTCCGAGCTATCGGACGCATTCTCATTTTTCAGGATATCGACGAGCGCCTGCTGATGCCAGTTTGCTATGTCCAAGACCCCGATGCCCTGAACCTCTGCCGCCCTTCCGATGATGTACGCTTCCTCAAGATCGGATTCTCTCTTACGCTTCAGGTAACTTTTAAGCGTCTCAAAATATTCGCTCCTGAGCCCCTCTCTATCGGTCATAGGTCCCTCCTCGACCTTTCAACCATCGATCCTTTGCCTTCACGATCCGAAATTCCTTTCCAACGAAGTACCAGGACGAGAGAGTCGTCATGGCCCTTGGAGTGGTCGGACATGATGCGTTCCGCAATATGCGACAGGTCATCAAAAACGTCCACATCGCGGACATAATCATTTTTAATGCCGTCCGTCGTCATGATCAGGACGTCCCCGACCTCAAGGTCTACGCCCGAGGCGAACATTTTAGGAAGCGTAAGACCAACGATACCTGGACGTACTGGGATGTGCTCATTTTTATGCACGGTCCCATCTTCAGCCCGGTCCTTTTCATCGGAGTTCTTGGCCCGGATCAGCACACCCTCGACATCGCCCACACCCGACCAGGTCATATGATCGGCCTTACCGTCCAACAAGGCCACGTTCATCACGGCGCCCCTGGTCTGCCTTAGGGCGGCATGAGCGTTCACAAGGTGTTGGTCAAATGGCAACATCGGGCCCTTCTTCAAAGCATCTATGGCCTGCTTGGCCACGGATGCCGCTTCAATTCCGTGACCGAGGGCGTCGATAACCGCGATCAGTCCGAATCCCCTGTTGCATCGCACAAGGCACGCATCTCCAGATACGGTCTCGCCATGGATGGGGGAGTAAGAGATAGAGTAGTCAAAAAGGGTTTTGCTCACCATTCTTCTCCACCGCTTCCTTTATTGCTAACCCATTTGTACATGGTGATCGTCGTTCCGATGCCGACCTTCGAGACTATACTGAACTCGTCCATCAGACGCTTCGATCCTGGCAGTCCAAGGCCAAGACCTTTGCTGGTCGAATATCCGTCATGCATCGCCGTTTCGATGTCCGGAATGCCCGGACCTTCGTCCATGACGACGACCTTCATCCCCTTTCTGTTCCCCTGTTGGACCTTACAGATGGAGATCTCTCCGTGACCGGCGTACTGGAGGATATTGCGCGTCAGTTCAGAGATGGCTGTCGCGATCAGGGTCATTTCGAGGTTGGAGAAACCCATCTCCGCGGCCATGGTCCGGCTGGCATGGCGTGCAGACATGATGTCAATATCTGCCTTGATGCGGATACAGACCTCATCAGTCATGAGAGATCCGCTTTCCTTGGGATTTTTTCAGGTAGGAAAAGCCATCCTCCAGGTCCATCATGGTAATGATATCCTTCAGGAACAGGCCAAGTCGCACCATCGCCAAAGCGACGTCTGGCTGTATCCCTACGATAACCGTTTCAGCGCCCTGCAGTTCGATCATCTTCGCCATATCGCGCAATGATCTGGTCGCGAACGAATCCAGTGTGTCCAGGGAAGATACGTCGATGACCACTCCCCGGCTTCTGTTCTTCGACACCATCCGGACAAGCTTGGTTCTAAGGTGGATGAAATCCTCATCGACGATCTCCCCCTGAATGGTGGCGATCAGATACGGACCCTGCTTCATGATCGGGACTTGCATTCTGACCACCAGATCCACTTACGGTTCATCCTCATCCTTGGACAGCACTAGCTTGTAACCAAGGATCCTTTCGGCCTCTTCTATTCCCGACCGGATGTCCCCCATTGCATTGAACTTGCTCAGGTCCACACCGAGAGCGACCATCGTCCGGGCTATTTCTGGCGATATGCCCGTTAGGATCACAGTTGCGCCCATCAGTCTGGCGGCATCGATAGTTAGGATCAGATGGTTTGCTACTGCAGAGTCAACGAGCGCGACACCGGTGATATCTATGACCACGACCCTGGCCCTGTTCTCTCGTACGCCGTGCAGAAGGTTCTCGGTCAGTTGACGTGCCCTCAACGAATCCAATATTCCGATGATCGGCAGGACAAGAAGACGGTCCCTGATCGAAAGTACTGGTGTCGACAGTTCCAGAATGCTCTCAGCCTGTTTGAGCGCAAGCTTCTCTCGCACCTCAATGGTCGCGTTCGTCATCAGAGCAAGGATGTGATCGGCGATCCTCTCGAAGAAGAGGAGCGACCGCGTCGCGCTCTCGATATCGCCCTGCGACATTATGACGATGTGACGCGAGAGCACTCTTCGATAGACCATTATTCCAACGAGCTTAAAGACGGTCTTCTCTCCCAATTTTTTCGAGTACTCGACCACCGCGGAGTAATTGCCAGACCTTAGGCACTCCAAATAGGTGTTGAACATCAGTTCTGACTCGGATCTTATCTCCTTCGGTGTTTGGTCGTCAAGGAGCTTCTCTGCCTTCATCTCCTTTGTCCACATCTGTTGAAGCTCATCACCATTGCTGGTAAAATCGGCTACAAGCCATGCGGCCGTCTCCGGTTCTTCTATGGATTTGATCTTGACCTTTGCGATCTTAGCTGCCATTTGTAATCATCTCAGTTCATGTCCGGGCGGTCTCCGTTGCCCCATAATAAGTCCTCTTTCGCAGATCGCGTCGGAGGCAGTCGATCGTCCGAATATAACTACCCAGCCTTTCATATTTAAATCATCTATGTTCCCAGATATTTTCTCAGCCAAAGCTTTTCGCTGCTGGGGATGATATTGACCACAAACAGGGAACGATCCGATCAGGGGGATGGCAAATGGCCCGATCAGACGAATTGAAGAACAAGAATATCGACCGTCATAACGGTCCTTTTAAAAATTATAAGAAAGAATGGTGGGCCCAAAGAGATTTGGACTCTCGACCTCCCGGTTATCAGCCGGGCGCTCCAACCAGGCTAAGCTATGGGCCCTGTTGGGGTCACGGAATGGCTCTATCCTTTTTAAGTCTTGCGAAACGATGCCATCGCCAGCAGCATAATGAACGAGTGCCTTTTTCCCTCTGATGGCCGCACCAATAAAGGATATTCATTTCAAATGACGGCTGACCTCTTTGTCGATCTCCCGCAATGCGGTCTGAACTGCTCTGGGAGGGCGCATCTCGATCATGAACGCGTTCTTCGGGCACAGGTGCGTGCAGCGCATGCATCCCTTGCATCTTCTATCATCGACGACGGCCTTCCTCTCGACGACGGATATGGCCCCGAATCGGCAGAAGCCTTCCTTGACACATTTTCTGCATCCGATGCACCTGTCGTTCCTGACGAATATGTGCACGCCCGGCATTCTCGCATATCTCTTGGCTAGTCTCTCGGCGTCGTTGAATATTGACAGGGCCAGGGCATCGATCGGGTCTTCGCTCAACTGCATCTCACTTCCTATGGTATCATCCATTCGCCGTTCTCGTTCGGATCATCGGGGCAATTTTCATTCCCACGGAGACCATCGCTCTCGAACGGTGACATCGCTGATGGTAGGTCGTCCGATATAAGATTGTTACGATTGATCCATGCAGGGACGACGGTCAAGGCCGATCAGCGAAGGCCGACGAGCGATGGCTCTGGGCAAAGAATAAAAATTTAAAATTAAGAGTTTGGAAGGAGTTGTCAAGGCCGGTTGGACCGGCCCTTGAGGCGATTTAAGTCCTGAACGATATCGAGTACTCGAACTTGTCCGAGCCAAAGTATTTGGCGGCGAACTCAGCGACCTTCTTCGGTGGGAAGTCCTTGCAGCTGAATATGTCGATGAACGCGCGGTCGGTGTCCTCTGCGAAGTGACCTGATATACACGACGTCTCGATGAGCTGGACGAGGGAATATCCCTGCACCCTCGGGTCCGCACCGAAGCGGACGACGATGGGGTCGCCAAATCTCTTCATGTCGATGTACACACACAGATCGATGACGAACTGGCTAATGACCTCTTTACTGCGGATCTTCGCCGGATCGCAGTCATGGCAATCCACGGAGACCAGAAGTCCCCATTCCTTGCCCTGCTTGAAATGCTCGATCACCTGTTCGTCGCTCATCAATTTACCCGTGTTTGGACTCATACTATACATGTTGGGTTATCGCCTTCTTAGGTGGGACATCCGCACCTTAAGTCTGCCGAATGTTACATTGGTGTATTTAATATTTTAACTCCAAAAAGGGGAAAACGCATAAATATGTTGAATGCAGGAATGATATATGCCAACATGTACCATGATAATGTGTGACATTTTTTTATATATGGAATCCGAACCATCGTTCACTTTTTGACGAACTTGAGCGACCCCGAGTTCATGCAATATCGCAGACCGTTCGGCGTAGGGGAGTCCTCGAAGAGATGACCTAGGTGGCCCCCGCACCTTGCGCATTTCACCTCTACGCGTCTCATTCCATGGCTCTCATCCACCTCGACCTCGACCGCGTCCTTGCTCTCAGGCTCCCAAAAGCTGGGCCATCCCGTCCCCGAATCGAACTTCTTATCAGAGCTGAAGAGCTCGTTCCCGCAGCCAGCGCACAGATATTTGCCAGGATCATGATTGTTCCAATATTCGTTCCTGAAGGCGAACTCCGTCCCCTTCTTCCTGAGGATCCGGTACTGGTCCGTCGTCAGTTCCCTTCGCCATTCCTCATCGGTCTTCTCGATCTTCTCGGACATGATCTCCTCGCAAAGAATTCACACACCCCTGCTTATTTATCGATTCCTGATCATACCATCTGGGAGCTTGGACGGTGGAGGTCGGTCAGATGCGACCAGAAATGACCGGGCTGCTTATTCCATGTGACCATTCATGAGCGATGCCTTGAACGGAGATGTGTCACAACCCGCCGAAGGTCCGTGGTTGAAGCGTTCCATGATGATATGGACTGGCCAGTCCTTTTCCGTCATAGGCAGTGCGATGGTCCAGCTCACCATCATATGGTGGATAACGTTAACGTACGAATCGGCGAGCACGCTCGCGCTCGCAGACATCATGGGATTTCTCCCCCAGATCGTCCTCACGCCGATCGCCGAGGCCTACGTCGACAGATGGGACCGATGCAAGGTCATGATAGCATCCGACGGGTTTGTGGCAGCGACGACCGTGGTGCTCGTCCTACTGTTCCTGAAGGATGTCGTGGAATCATGGCGCATACTCGCCGTGCTCGCCTTCGGGTCCGCGTCCCGGTCGTTCCACTGGCCGGCCGCTCAGGCTGCGACGACGATGCTGGTGCCCGAACGTCAACTCACAGGTGTGCAGGAGCTGAACCAGTCTATCTTCGGACTGTCCAGCATCACATCACCGCCAGTGGCCTCGGTCCTTTACGCATTCGTTGAGATCGGATGGATACTTTGCATGGACATCGCGACCGCGCTCATGGCGATGATCCCGCTACTTATCGTGACGATACCGTCCCCGACGAGGAAGGCGGTGAAGGGGATGAGCATATACGGGGACATGAGGGAGGCGTTCCAGTACATCATGGGCTGGATGGGGCTTTCGCTCGTGCTCGTCCTTTTCATGCTCGCCAACCTCCTATTGGTCCCGGCGTTCAGCCTTCAGCCTCTGCTAGTCGTCGATCATTTCGGAGGCGATGCGATCGATTTCGCGTCGGTGGAGGCGCTCGCCGGCATAGGCACGCTGGTCTCCGGCATCATCCTTGGTATATGGGGCGGAACCAAGAGGAAGATAATCACGGTCATGGGAGCGATGACCCTCGCAGGTGTGGGCATGACGGTCATCGGGCTCATCCCGAGCGACGTTTTCCTCATGTTACTGGGCGTCGTATTCTTCGTTGGCACGATGTTCCCGGTCCTCAACGGCGCCATCAACGGAATGCTTCGATCGTTCATACCACCAGGGATGCAGGGTCGCGTCTTCGCAATGCTCGGAAGCCTCGCCATGGCGATGTCGCCGGTCGGACTAGCGATAGGAGGCCCTTTGGCCGATGCTTATGGCGTGCAGATATGGTTCATCATATCGGGTGTGTTCATGGGCGTCGCCGGCATAGTGGCTCTCTTGGTGGCGGCGGTCCTGCATATCGAGGACGAGATGGCGAGGAACGGCGCGGTGGACATCAAGCCATGACGCGATCGTACCTTCGCAGGTAGGCGGCTTTCCGCTGGATAGAATTATCATTAGCCATTCCATACCTCTTCCGATAAGATGACCGGAGGTCTGAAGAACAGGGGAAGGACCAAGGCGGACGTGGACGAGAGGAGGTCCGGTCTCGAAGAGGTCACAGGCGCGAAGCTGGAGCACATTGGGGCATACAGCTTCGATCCGATGCTCGCGCAGAAGAACATCGAGAACATGATCGGCTGCGTTCAGGTCCCGGTCGGGTTCGTCGGTCCCCTGAGCATAGACGGCGAGTTCGCCAAGGGCGAGTTCCTCGTCCCGATGGCCACGACCGAGGGCGCATTGCTAGCGTCGGTCAACAGAGGATGCTCTGCGATCACGGCCTCTGGCGGCGCGCAGGTGATCGTGGTCAAGGACGAGATGACGAGGGCGCCGGTCTTCAGGACCTCGGGCGTGAAGGACTGCCTTAGGGTCGCGACCTGGGTGCACGCCAATTTCAACAGGATCAAGGCCGAGGCCGAGAAGACGACCTCACACGGGAAGCTTCTGAAGATCAGGGCCTTCGCCAGCGGGAGGAACCTCTATCTCAGGTTCTCGTACGACACGGGGGACGCCATGGGAATGAACATGGCGACGATCGCCACCGAGGCGGCGTCAAGGCTGATAGAGCAGGAGACGGGCGCGGTCCTCGTGTCTGTCTCGGGGAACATGTGCACGGACAAGAAGCCAGCCGCGATCAACGCGATCGACGGACGCGGCAAGATCGTTCTGGCCGATGTCAGGATACCGAAGGAGGTCGTCGAGGAGAAGCTCAAAACGACCGTCTCAAAGGCCGTTGAGACGTGCTACCGCAAGAACAGCATCGGCAGCGCGATGGCGTTGTCATACGGTTCCAACGCCCACATGGCCAACATCATCTCCGCCATCTACATCGCTACGGGTCAGGACCCGGCTCAGGCCGTCGAGGGCAGCATGGGCATGACCACCTGCGAGGACATTGATGGCGACCTCTACATATCGGTCAGACTGCCTTGCATCGAGGTCGGTTCCATTGGCGGGGGCACGAGGCTGCCGTGTCAGGCAGAGGCCTTATCGATGATAGGTTGCATCGGGGCCGGAAAGGCGAAGAAGCTCGCCGAGATAATCGGGGCGGTCGTCCTGGCCGGTGAGCTGTCGACCATAGCGGCGCAGGCTTCGGGAGAGCTGGGAAAGGCGCATAGCGCCTTGGGAAGATGAGCTCAGCAAGGGTAAAATACGCTTAAAATTATTGCAGGGATCACAATGCCAGTTATCAATTTCAACGTCAAGGACCTGATTGACCTGATCGGCGAGGACCTACCCGCCGAGAAGGTCTTGGACCGCATACCGATGATAGGGGCCAGCCTGGACAAGTACGACCCGGGCACCGACGAGGCATCGGTCGAGTTCTTCCCGAACAGGCCCGACCTGTATTCGGTCGAGGGCGTGGCGAGGGGAATGCGCGCCTTCATGGACATCTCTCTCGGAATGCGGAGGTACGAGGTCGAGAGCTCGGGCATCAGCATGAGGATCGAGCCGTCGGTCGCCGACGTAAGGCCATATGCGGTGGCGGGCGTAGTAAGGGACGTCAACATGAACGAAGCCCTGATCAGATCGCTGATGGAGCTGCAGGAGAAACTTCACCTGACGGTCGGGAGGAAGAGGTCCAAGGTGGCGATCGGAGTGCACGATCTAGATAAGGTCCGTCCCCCCTTCGTTTACAAGGGCGTCGATCCGGACAGCATATCGTTCGTGCCGCTCGCGAAGACCGAACCTATGACGATGCGCGAGGTGCTAGACAAGCACGAGAAAGGGGTCGGCTACAAGCATCTGGTAGAAGGCAAGCCGCTTTTCCCCGTCATCCTGGACAAGAACGGGGACGTGCTTTCGTTCCCCCCTATCATCAATGGGGCTCTCACGACGGTCACGGACGAGACGAAGAACATATTCATCGATGTGACAGGAACGGACGTCCCGACGATATCGGGCGTTCTCAACATCGTTGCGACCTCCATCGCCGAGAGGGGCGGAAGGATACAGACGGTCAAGTGCGTCGGAGGGGAGATACCCGTGACGCCAGTGATGAAGCCCAGGGTCTTGGACCTTGACATCGCATTCGCGAACTCATGGCTCGGCCTTAGCCTGACCGCTGAGGAGATGGTCAGGTACATGGGCAGGATGGGCTATGACTGCAAAGCGGCAGGCAAGAAGCTGAAGGTGCAGCTTCCCCCGTGGCGCATGGACATCCTTCACCAAGCGGACCTGGTCGAGGACCTCGCCATAGGATACGGTTACGAGAACTTCGGCCGTACCTCGCCGCGGTCGTTCACAGTAGGTAGCGACAGAACGAGCGAGAGGGCGGCAGACGTCCTCAGGCAGCTGATGGTCGGTTATGGGTTCTGGGAGGCGACGACCTTGACGCTTACTTCCAAGGACGACCTCTTCCGTAAGATGAGGATGCCCGAGACGCACGTCGTCGAGGTGATGAACCCCGTTTCCGAGGACCACAACTGTCTGAGGAACTGCCTCATCCCTTCGATGTTGATGGTGCTGAGGAAGAGCAAGCATAGGGACCTTCCGCAGCGCATATTCGAGGTAGGTGACGTCGTCATCGACGCCAAGCGCAGAAGGCACATCGCCGCTCTGAGCATACACTCGAAGGCATCCTTCACGGAGATCAAGTCAGTGGTCGAGGGTCTGATGCGCGACACGTCCTCCAAGGTGTGCCTCATACCGAGCAACGACGGCATGTGGCTTCCGGGGAGGGGTGCACAGATAGTCTACGAGGACCAGACGGTCGGTTCTTTCGGAGAGCTGCATCCCGAGGTCATCGTCAATTACGAAATGGGTTATCCCATAGTCGGGTTCGAGATCGATCTGGACCATTTGGTGAAGAACAAGGCGGACAAGCTGCTTTGAGGCAGCCCCACCTTCATCATCAATGATCGCAGACCCGCGAACAACGAACGTCTAATTCGTCCTCCTTGCCTCAATCGATGTGACCTTCAGAACAAGTTTTCGATCAAAAACGATCGAAACTCATTTTCAGAGTTTATCAGGGCGCCAATGGAACTCTGGTGTTTCGCATTAGTACAACGATAGAAACGATATGGGGAGATCAGGTACCTGGCAACAGGATATCGGTCCATAGGTTTCATTTCGGCATCGTTAAAATCGGGCGAAAATGACCGATACGAACAGTTAAATCACATGGGATACGACGTTCATCCATGAATTTGTCAAAACGTAGTATAATGGCGATTCTTGTCGTTGTCATCATTGTTGCCGCCTCTGGTGCTGCATACATTCTAATGAGCCCCTCCAACGGAACTTTGAAGATCAACGTCAAGGACGCGCC
>JAJFUT010000062.1 GCA_021372315.1 Methanobacteriota archaeon | reverse complement strand
GGAGTATGCCATAGTGCCGACCCCCTTCACGTCCATCTCGGGTGTGATGGCCATCCCGCCGCCGTCATGGATCTTCATGATCGTGTCGTCCAGAGATCTGACGGTGATCGTATCGACCACCGGCTGGGCCTGTTCCTCCCTATGCCTCATCGCACCGCCGATCCCCGGTTCGTCCTTGTCCTCGCCCATGACCAGATAGTGGGGTTGGCCGACCCCTTTCCTGGACGTCCACCCGAACGCGCTCTCATGGAACCTCAAGGCCCTCTCGGCCCCGATCTCGAAGTGGATTACCTTCGACATGTTATCGGTTGAAGATCGCTTGAGCTGACGTCATTAAAAAGGATACGACCTTTGCGCCGAGGGCGTTTTTGATGTGTCTCGGACCTCTCCAAGGTCGTGTGAAGAAAGCGAAGTGATGCTGAAATATCGGAAATGAAATTAGCCTAGGATCTATCTCCCCTGCGGGATAGCATCAACGAGGATGTTCAGATGTTCAAGTACGAATACAAGATAAACTGGGCTGGAGAGATCTTTACAGGCATCATCGAGTGCGAGAACAATGAGGATGCCAAGAGAGAGACCAAGAAGAAGCTGAAGGAGCTCAAGGTCCCGGCCGGCAAATATGTCTTCGTCGACCTCGTGAGGACCGACGACGCAAAGGTCATCGTCGAAGAGGACCTCTGGATGGCGTAAAGCCTTCGTTCAATGCGCCATCGATCGACGGGCATCGCCTGAGCTTCGGAAGGACCCCGAAGATGCGATGGCCCGATCTGGGGATCAGGTCATCAGGCGCACGCGAGTATCAGGGTCGAGAAGGTCTCCACCTTCTTCTGCCACCCGTCCTCGAGAGGCCCCTTTATGCCGGTCACATAGACCGTGCCTTCTGCGACCTTCTTGAGCCCCTTCGCCTGAAGTAGCTCGTTCATTATCGGGACGACCCTTTGCCGTTTGTCCCGCTCTTCCTTGGTGGGCACCTTGCCGGTCTTCTTGTTAGGCTGGGGCGCCACCTCGGTGGACAGTATCGCGTATTTGGTCCCGGACGGCAGGTTGACCTTTTTCAGGAAGCGGCGCATGCTGCCGATCGGTTTGCCGATCCGCCCAGGAGAGCTGAACACGTACACGTCCGCCGGCGGTAGGTCCTTCGGGCGTGTATCCCTGATATGGTGGACGACCACCTCGATACCTTTCTCGGCCATGGTCCCCTTGAACGCCTCTGCGACCTTGGCCCCGTTCCCATATTTCGATGCGTGAAGATATTCGACCTTCATTGCCTCCCCTCCGAAATGTATTATTCTCAGGGCCTTAAAAGGTTTAGGCCAAGGGTTGAAAAAAGGAATTGAAGAACGCATGATCGCATACTGTCGACGGGTGTCTTCTTTCTCAAATATTAAAATGGACCGATAAACAATAACTATGATGATATCATTGTAAAGAGGCGGCATGGCATTATTCTCGAAATGCATCAAATGCGGAAAGGTCTATTCCCCCAAGAAACCGAATGCTCCGGGTCCTCGAGAGGAAGGATTTTGTCCCGATTGCCATCAGGTCGTGCTGCTCGATAGGTACTCGCACAGGGCTCTCGAGGACCACCTGAGGAACCCTTACATCAATAGGATCTATCACGAATATCAACGGGAGACGGGATCATGCCTGACCCTGTATAACATGGACGTGCTGGCCAAGGTCAATCAATACGAACTGGCAGGCGATTGCGATAAGGCGTACAACCTATTAGCTTCGAACAATGATTATTTTTCCAAACGGAATTCGGTCACCATAGCAAATGAGGGCACGAGGCTCATTCAAATGAAAAATGAGAAACGGAAACAGCTGATGGATGACCAGAAGAAAAGATCTCAGGACCAGATCGATAAATTGATCCTCTGCGGCAGATACGAAGAGGCCGCCATCGCCTATGAGAGATCAGGCATGTGGAAGGAAGCGGGAGATACCAGAAGGATGGAGAGGACGGTCAAGAACGTCAATGTCGATCTCAACAAGCTGCTGGAAGAGATAAGATATGGTGGGCTTGGACTTCAATACAGATGCCCCAATTGCGGGTCGTCCACTGCGTTCAAGGAATCCGATGTCGGGGCCATAAAGAACTGCGCCTATTGCGGGGCTCAGATCGATACTGATTCCATGATGAGGATCATAAGAGAGGCAATGAGATAAATATAATTTATATAAAATTAAGTTGGAACAGCTAGGTCCGCCGATCCGCTGGAGATTGGGGGCTTGCTCAGATTTTTTATGGCAATGTCATTTCCAGACAATCTGCCCCGCGGTCATGGGGTTCTTGATGACCCCTGCGGGGAACTCCTCGGAGACCTTGCCGGTGGTCGCGTAGCGGTACAGCGCCGTCATAAGCACGGTCGACGCCGTGGAATGGAGGACCGCCAGGAACACCCAGTACACGATCACCGCGACGAGGGCGATCACCATCCCCGTGATCCCTCCGAACATGGCGGCCAGCACCATCGGTACGATGCCTAGCAACGCTGGGGCGAAGAAGATCGACCCCATGCCAAGGTTCGACGGCAGGCTCTCCCCCCACGTCCTCTTGAACATCCAGAGGCTCCCCTCGATCGCCTGGAACGGCCCTATGTTCTCGAACGCCATGATAGGCAACACGAAGTACGTGGCTATCGACCGGGCAGCTCCGATGAAGCCTGTTACGATCTTGCCCGCGACGCCCGATCTGTTGCTTATCGCGTTGAGGATCGGACCGACGGTCGCGGCGACCATCGCCAATTGGAAGATGGCCTTCATGCGACCCGCAGCGAAGTTAAGGCCGTGGCCGACCGCCGGATCGCCACCGTCCATCCTTTTCATCGCGCATGCCACGATGGCCACGTTGAAGAATATGAACGTGAGGTAGCTGACCAGATAGAATGGGGACAGGAACACCTAGATCGATGTGGTGTTGGTCGGACCTCCGATATCGAACCCGCCAACAAAGAACGGCGATCCGAAGAACGACGCCATGACTACCAGCGACACCGGCCCGGACATCATCGGGAACAACGGCATCTTCTTGTCCTTGCGAATGGCGTGAAAGCTGATCTTGGTGAGCGCGGCGCTTCTGCTCCACTTGCCCATCGTCCTCCCCTCTGGGATCCATATGCAGGGCCTTTCATGAACATTTTGACGATGGGGGCAAGCTTGGTCAGCTCACCTTGACAGTGATGATGTATGAATATCTGCTAGGGGCGCTGGCATATCCTTCCTCGACGTCAGCGAACTCGACCTTCCTTCCCGAATGCTCAGCGGCGATCCAGATGTGACAGAGCGCGATACCGACATTGATCTGGTTCATGTTCTCTCCGATGAGCGACCTCCGGAAGTACGAATGTATCTTGCCTTCCCCGCCGGTGAAGAACCAGGACTGGTTGTTGACCCCCGATGGCGCCAGACGGGCAGCCTCCATGATGTCGTCCATGCCATTGACCGTGGAGATCATGTCGATCGCCTTGCGGTTGAACTCGGCGACGCTTCCCCTGTGAAGTTCGACCGCAGGCCTTCCGAAGGACGTGGAGATGACGAACTCGAGCCCGGGAGGAGGCACTATCCCTTTGACGGGCTTGGCCATGCCCTGATAGCAGTTGCCGAATCCGTTGGCCGAAAGGAACAGGTCGACCTGCTGCAGCATGAAACCTGCGTTAGCCAGGTATCCTTCCTTGGGCTCGGAGCAGAAGGTGATGTTATACGGAGCGTCGGTCCTGAGAAGGCCTCTGAGGTCCTTCGCTTCGATCATTCTCATCTCCGTCCTTATCTCGGGATGAAGAGGCTTGACCACGTCCATGAAGGAACGGATCGATGAAAGCTCCGATTCGTCCAACGGTCCCGGAAGGAATTTCCTTATCGACTTGCGCCTGAATATGAATGGGTACAGATCGTTAACTGTCATGCCTTTTTTCTCCTGGTACGGATCGGTCGTCCCTGATGGTCTCTATCGACCCGAGGTTCATAGGGCTCTCGACCACGACGATGACGCTGTGCAAACGATTTAATCACTCCCTTTCCGTTCAGGAGGAACGTGGCATTGAAAGATGGATTGAGGATCACGTCCGATATCGATGCCGTTCCCGAGGGTTCGAACTGCGCCGTGATCGTCCGCCACGCGGACAGGGAAGGAGAGCTGGACCAGGTCGTTCGGAATGATGAGGGGGTGAACGACATCGGCATCAGGAGGGCGAAGCTGCTTGGATCGACCCTCGGGCGATTTCCGGACCTCAGATCGTTCTCCAGCCCGATAGGCAGGTGCGTGGACACCTGCGTCCACATCTCCATCGGCTACGGTAAGAGGGTGGAGCCGACCTGCACGGAACTGCTAGGCATGTCCGCGCCTTTCATGATCGACCCCATCCGCGCATACGATTTGATGAGGGAGATCGGCCTGCTCGAGTTCGTCGACAGGTACGTCCACGACGATCTGGACAAGAACATGGTCCTCCCCTGCAGCGAGGGCATGCGGATGATGCTCTCGTACGTAATCGAGAACATCAAGGGGTTGAAGGGCGGGATCGGCGTGTTCGTCACTCACGATATGATAATCACGCCGCCGATGGCATATTACCTCGGATATGATTTTTGGAAGGGGCTCGTGCCGTTCCTTGACGGGATGGTCCTTTACGAGAAAGGAGATGGATACGTGGCCAGATATGCCGGGCGGGAGATCCCCGTGAGTGGTGAAGGGGTTCCGCGGCGCCTTTGACCGAGAACGGAACGTTTCGAGCGCATATATAAAAAAATTGGCGTTCACACGCCGATGGAATATGCCGAATACCTGAGCGAGTTCGACAGAGCAGCCTCCAAGTATATCTCTGACAGTAACAGCTGGACATCGGCCGACAAGGCGGTCTGCGGCGTTCACGACCTCTATCGCGTACCGAACGATCCCGTCGTCATCGCATTGGCGAACGAGCTTGGGGCGTTCCATGTGTCCGATCGGGAGTTCGCCGAGAGGGCGTTCGCGTTCTTCAAGGACAAGCTCGTGCTTAACGAGACCCCGATCAATGACGTCGCAGGAACGTTCCGGAGAGGGACGGGAACGTGCTTCCACCTCATCCCGGCGTTCATAGCGCTGTGCCGCTGCGCCGGGATCAAAGCGCGCCACAAGGTCTTCGCGATGAAGATGATGCCCTCCTGGTA
>JAJFUT010000035.1 GCA_021372315.1 Methanobacteriota archaeon | reverse complement strand
GCTGTTTGTATGTCACAATCCAGACACAGCTAAGGACACTTGAAAAACTTTCGCCCTCAGACGTTTTGATGTATTGCCCAGTCTTTTCGAGCAGGGCGAAATAATGCGGAAGCGACCATTATTTCATGTCGAGGTCAGGTTAAAATGTAAAAGTAATCGGTCTCGATCGCAGCGTGCATCTTCACCCAGTCCTGGTTGGCCTTGGCGGCGTGAGGCCACTCGCGCCAAGGCCTCTTCCTCCCGCTGAAGCCGGTGGCATCGGTGGCGACGACGGCCTTTCGCTTAGGCAGCATCGTCATGACGAACTCATGGAAATGCTGCCAGATCCGAAGCCAACGCTGGCTGCGATTGTGTCTGCTCAGGACCGTATGATCCGGAATCGATCTGATATTGAAGTATTCGGCCAGATAGTTCAGCAGACCCTGGGTCTGCCTGAACGTGGCATTGAACATCTGCCGGACGAGGTAGCAGACCATCAGGTCCCGTTCGGACACTGGCGGTCGGCCAGTGTCCTTCCTTCGCTGGTAGAACGGGAAAGCATCCGCGAGGTCGCGGATGCGCTGCATCGTCAGATGCAGTTCCTGCACCAGCCAATTGGAATAGAATGCACATGCGGTCATGATCGATTGGTCCTTTAAGGACCAGGTATCTAGGCTTGTTTGTCCAGAAAATCTGAATACTTCGTCGGGAACATCGAGGGTGGTGGGAGTCAGTTCATCACCTTCTCTCAGCAACTGGGTATATGAACTGCCCCACCTATAATATTTACTATAATATTATATAATTAAATGAATTTATATTACTGGTAGGAGTTTAGCGTCAAAGCCACATACTATAACACAAGATGAAAAACTACTTTCACTAACATATAGTTGCTAGATTGATTACCACCTAGGCACAGGCAAGTTCGGGATAAGTCCCATATCCGAGTGAGAGGGTGTCGATTTGAACCGAAATAATAAAAGAGGTTTTTCGGACTGGCCCTGTGTTGTACCGTATAAATTGATTTTCAAATTTCGTTATCTGGATGTCGTGTTCAGTGGTCCCAGCTGAGCCCACTCATCAACTCTCCATCTACGTTCCTTTATCAATTGCATCTACCTCTTTTCATGAAATGGTAATAGACCGACCGATGTGTGATCTGGATGGCCAGCATATTATCTTGCATTCTTCCCGATCAATGAAAAAAAATCTGCATGTCCAAGCATCTATTCGGAGCGGATCAGTTGCGCTGTTTAAATTGATTCAATCTCCAGACAATGGCTGGATGTCGCGCCAATTCATCAGGCATATCGATATCCTCGAAAAGGACGTCCGGTTCTGCTCGATGCTCCGTGTATAATTGATCGAAATAATCCAGCTCATTGGATGATAGATCAAGCAGTTCCTTGACCATCGGAAGGACGTTGCCTTTCAGAACGTTGACATCGACCTTTTCATGACATGATAACAGAGGCTGAAGGTTATTTCGAACATCCGAGCTGGTAACAGCATCGATCCTCTTCGTTGATAGGTTTCGAACATCACAATCGTACATCGAAAGATAGAACAAAGAAATCTTTCGCCAAAGACCCTTATCGATATCGCCCAATGAGCGGGAGATCTGGGCGGCATCATATAGGTCTCGAGGGGTGCTCCGAAGCATGAGAGCTCGGATCTTGCCTGCAAAAAGTTCTTCGGGTCGATATGACAAGACCTTAACATCCCCCAGACCTTCAAAACGATGATTGATCACCCCTTTCTTCGTTCCTGCCACGGGCACTCGTTCCAGATAGTTGATCTCCAACTTCAGTCGGTCCTGTCCTCCTCCGATGTTTTTAAAATGCGCACTGAACTGCTCCTCGGCATACATGGCCCTCGGTTGTTCGATGGAGTACCCCATATCTTCGAACAAGTACAGAAGCACCTTGCTGATCTCTCTCCGTTCCTTCTCCATCACCGTCTTGTCGATCGAACCAATGTAGTTCATATCTATGTCCACGGACAGTCGAGTGAAACCGAAGATGAGCCCTTGGATAGCAGTACCACCTTTGAGAGCTAGACATTCAGACAGTTCTGGCGTCTCTTGGATCCGGTTCATGATGACCATCAACCTATACACCTTTTCCAAAGAATCTGACTTGAAACCGGTATCTTGAGACATTTTTGAAAAGTATTTCCTCCCTGGCACGTTAGACATATCGGGCCATCTCCTCAAGATTGCGGGGGATCAAGATATTCCATTCCTTGACCAGGCGACCTTCATTCCCTTTCTTCCAAGGGATGAGGTAATAGACGTTCTTGCCGACCCTGCTGAGAAGAACATCTAGCAGGTCGTCAGAGACCTTAATCCGGTCCTTCAAGTGATCAAGAACGAACCCGGTCCTCTGGTACAAGCTCTGTTCATTGAACCTCTCCAGATAATCGACCAATGTAGATGATCTCAACAGCTTGAACCCTTCTACGCTTTTCAGACATTCCTCGAGTCCGCCGCTGAGGTCCAGTCTGCGGATACAGTCGATAAATGTCCTTTCTTTGTCAGTGATCTGGACGATCTGGTCGTCCAGCATGAAAGGCATCGTTCCAAATAGTTGAGATGTCCACACTGGTTTGTAGAACACATCTTGAAACTCATATGGTTGTCTCTTTTTGGTGCTGAGGTAATATACCGTTGAAAAACTGGAATGAGCTACTCCGTGCAGTTCCAAGGCACTGTGGTAAGCTAGTGCTCCCGTAGATCCCATAAGACGGTCGAATAGGAGATATCGATCGATCTCATACGTTGTATTCACCTGCTCAGGAGGGATTGCGGCGTACCATCCACTCTTCACTCTGAGCAGCGACCCTTTCGTTGTTAGCCTCCACAAGGCCATTCGAGCTGTGGCCTCATTCCCTGCGATATCTCTTGCTTCATTGACATTGATGAGTTTATGACGCAGGGCTGTCAGATAGATTTCCTTCTCGAACCCTCCCACTATTTTTTTATTGGTCATGAGAATCTCTCTGATTGTAAACTATTGAAGTAATAAGAAAAATATTCATCATACTATTTATCATATTTCCTCTAATATCTACTAGATGGTAAATAATATGAACAAAATATAAAATGAAAATATGGTGGTGAGTTTATCGAGCTAGCCCCTTCACCTGTTGGAACTGAATCGTGCATTTCACCATATGGACAATGTCCTTTCGGGTCTCGGCGGAACCCGCTCATTCTCATGCCCAAATGATCGTTCTTGAGATTCAACGTGATCGTTTCAGGTTCGGGTGATCACATTCTAAAAGGAAAAACCCTCATGATGGAACTTGAAGCCACTGCATCTTTCGATCGATCGTGAAAGAATTTAATTGAGGCACGATGGCCTCGATATTGTTCGATCCTCGACCTTAATCCTTTTTCCTCGAGGCCACCAGAACCATGGCGAACATAGCGATTATCAGGACGGCTGCCACCATGATGATCAGATCACTGTCGTCTTTCGATTCTCCATCGGCAAAGGTGACGGTGTTATCGCTGACGGTGTTGTCGTCAACGGTGTCGACGATGACGACCCCCCCTTCGTCCGGATCACAGTCGAGCACGGTGTTGCCGGTGATGGTGTTCCTGTAACTCAGGTACGCGAGGAAGATGCCGACGGAGGCATCTGTGACCGTGTTGTCGGAGATGATGTTGTCGTTCGAATATGCCAGGCATATTCCGCACCAATCAGAGTTGATGATATCGTTACCGATGATGGTGTTGCCATCCGAACCCTCCAGGAGTATGTTGTAATCCTCGGCGTTGCTGATGGTGTTGTTACAAACGACGATGTTGTCGGTCTCGCAGAGGTACATGCCGTAATGCGCCTCATCGATGGTGTTGTTGCTCACGATGATGCCGCCAGCTGCTCCAAAGATGACCATCCCCTCGTATCCGCCGTAGATGGTGTTCCTTGCGAATGTGACGTTCCTCGACATGTCAATCTCGACGGAGATGTCGCAATCCGTGAACGAGCAGTCCTGGATCACCAGGTGCAGATCGACGCGGTCGATCCACATGGCCATGTCAGAGAACCCTGTGAAGCTCATGTTGGCGATGATGTAGGGGTTCGAGACGGTCCCATTGCCGGGCCAGGCGTTCGATGATGCCTGGGCAACAAGGTCCGCATTGCTCTCTATTACGATCGGCTCGGACGAAGCGGGCACGGCGCTCGCGTTCGGAGACACCAACGCAACACAGGAGCTCAATAGAATCATAGCAGAAATTATCATGATCAACAATTTAGATCTCATATCAATTCCCCCTTGTCTAAAATTTTATGAACGGGAAGATGGTCGGATATCATGAACGCTCGTTCCGACGACGCGTCCGTTTACGGCCTCTAGAATGGTCCCATCGTCCTCCACATATATGCATTATACAGGCCATTCCAAAAAAAAGAATTGTCGACATCCATAGAAATTCTAAATTCCCAGCAGGAATCTGGTCGATCGCGGATTCCGCTCCTAAATCATAAAATAACTTGCTCGGGGTTTACCTATCGACCGTCGAAATGGCCCAAGAACAAGTTGAGGAATATCTCGAGACCATCCTCGATGTTGCGAACGAAGATGGAAAGGCGAAGACGACGACAATAGCGAAGCACCTTCACGTTTCGCCCGCGAGCGTCACCGAGTCTCTCCAGAGCCTCAACAAGAAAGGGCTTGTCGAGTACGAACCATATGACGGGGCCAAACTGACGACGGAAGGGGAGCGTATCGTCAACAGGCTCAAACGGAGACACAGACTGCTAGAGGTGTTCCTGTCCGATGAGCTCAAGATCGATCCGTCGAAGGTCCATCTCGAGGCTTGCCGCATGGAGCATTACATGTCAGACGAGACCGCGGATGCGCTTTGCCGCTGGCTCGAAGCTCCAACGATGTCCCCTCATGGAAAA